>CAYWCH010000110.1:0-8330 GCA_964456715.1 uncultured Anaerolinea sp.
CTTCTCATGTTAGCTGATGGATGTGAAGCAAAAGCGCGTGCGGAGTTACCCAAAACCGATGAAGATTTGTGGGCATTAATCAAGAAAGTAATTGATACCTGTATGCAAGAAGGACAGTTGGAGGAATCGCCGCTTACCTTGCGGGATATCAAGGCATTATCCGAAATATTCTATAAGGTTTTACAGAACATCCATCATCCACGTTTGAAATACCCTGAAGTAAATGAGAAAAAAAGCAAGAAGAATTGAAGGGTATGATGATTGCAATTGACTTTATCGAACTCCAGGACAATCCTGAAATTGAAAGAACAGCGCAGATTGCTGCCCAATCGATGATTGACCAGGATAAGGAAGAACTGTCGATCGTTTTTTGTAACGATGAATATATTCAACAAATAAATATGGAATATCGGCAGATCGACCGTCCTACAGATGTCTTGTCATTTGCATCAGATGAGATCGATCCCGAGAGTGGATGTCGATATTTAGGCGACATCATCATCTCCTATCCTCGCGCACTTGAGCAATCGTCAGCCGCGAAGAACCCTGTTACTTCAGAAATTGCCATGCTAGTTGTCCATGGAATTTTACATTTGCGCGGATTTGATCATGCAAATGAATCTGATAAAGAACAAATGTGGTCTGAACAAATAAAACATCTTCATTCTCTTGGTATCGATATGGAAATATTTACTGGAGATGAGTAATTGCATATTCGTAATCAATCACTAAAAGAAGCTTTTAAGAATGCGTTTTCTGGGATGAGATTTGTCTTATCAACCCAAAGAAACGCCAAGATTCATCTATTGATTACTATCCTGGTGTTGTTGTTGGGAATATTCTTCAAATTATCGTCCCAACAATGGACAGCAATTTTGTTTTCAATCGGCATAGTTTGGGCTTTTGAATGCGTCAATACTGCGATCGAGCAATTAACAGATCTTGCCAGCCCTGAATATCATATCCTGGCCAAGATCGCCAAAGATTGCGCTGCTGCCGCAGTGTTGTCTGCATCGATTACCGCTGCAGCAATTGGTTTGATAATTTTTATTCCCAAACTGATCATCGTTTATAAAACCATTTTTTGAGGTTACTATGGCCGAGTTCACATTTGGCACTGTTGGAGCGCCGATCTCCACCCCCAAGAAACCCGGAGGCAGTATTGGCGCCATTCAGACTTTGTCCTCTATGGGGCTCCATGCATTTGAATTAGGATGGGTACAGTCTGTGCGCGTCAGTGAAGAAACCTGCCTGGCGATCAAAAAAGAAGCGGAAACCAATCAGGTTGTGCTAAGCGTGCATGCGCCGTATTTTATAAATTTGAACAGCTCAGAGGAAGAGTGGCCGAAATCACGAAAACGTCTCATGGACGCAGCATATTTTGGCAACCTTGCTGGCGCCACAGACATCATTTTTCATCCCGGCTCCTATTTTGGCGCCTCTGCTGCTGATGTCTTGCGAATTGCCATTCCACGCCTCGCGGACTGTATTACCGATCTACGATCTCAGCATAATCCTGTTATTCTGCGTCCGGAGACAATGGGTAAATCCGCGCTGCTTGGTTCATTCGAAGACGTTTTGGAAATGAGCAAATCCATCAAAGGTGTACTCCCATGCCTCGATTTTGCTCATCTACATGCTCGTCCGGGCAACGGCTCTGTAAACTCTGTTTCAGAGTGGAAAAGCATGATTGAAATTTATCAGAAATCACTCGGGGATGAATCGCTACACGCACTGCATATTCATTTGAGCGGGATCGCGTATTCTGAAAAAGGCGAACGGAACCATTTGCCTTTGCGTGATTCAGACCTGAATCTTTCTGAGTTATTTTCAGTATTAAAAAGCGCCTCTTGCCAGGGTCGGATTTTATGTGAAAGTCCGATTATGGAAGAAGACGCCAGATATATGAATGAATTGTGGAATTCTATCTAATCTAATTTATATGCATTCCTTCAGATTATGTTCCACTGCATACGCTGCAGCTTCGGCACGGTTGCTCACACCCAATTTGCAAAGAATGCTGCTGACATAATTCCTAACCGTACCCTCGCCCAAATAGAGCTCCTTGGCTATCTCGCGGTTGGTTCTTCCTTCTGCAACAAGAAGCAGCACGTGCTTTTCCTGGGTACTCAGGTTGGCAAATGCTGAAGCTTCTTCTTCCTTTACTGCTCTTCTGACTTCTTGAAAGACCCGTTGTGTCACTGCCGGATCCAGTAAAGCTTCTCCCCTTTCGACTGACTCAATAGCCTTGATCAGGTCTTCTCCGCCGATTTGCTTTAAGACATACCCTGAAGCTCCAGCTCTGATCGCTGAGAATAACATTTCATCCTCAGCATATGAGGTCAGGATGATTACTTTTACCCCCGGATTCGTCTTGGTGATCTCTTCACAGGCTTCGATTCCCGAAGTTCCTTGTAATCTAATGTCCATTAAAACAACATCGGGCTTGATCCGGTTTGACAGCTCGATCGCTTCTTTAGCAGTTCCAGCTTCTCCAACTACCTCGAATTGCGGATAGCGTTGCAGTAGCGCTTTTAAACCAAGTCGGACCACTTCGTGATCATCCACTATAAGCAGTTGTTTTTTTGTCATTAGATCCTTTCTTTGTCTGACAACCACCAATCATTATACATGATTTGTTATTAATTCCGCGCGGCTGTCAATACCAGCGAAACAGGGCAATGATCAGACCCCATTATTTCGTCATGAATGATTACATCCTTCACAGATGCCATCAAATTATTGGATACCAGGTAGTAATCCAACCTCCAACCGATCCCCCTTGCCCTGGCGTTCACCCGGTAAGCCCACCAAGTGTATTGAACCTTTTCCGGATAAATCATTCTAAAAGCGTCAACAAATCCATTATCCAGGAATTTATCTATCCAGGCGCGTTCTTCGGGCAAGAACCCCGAGGTCTCTGAATTTTCTTTTGGATTGGCCAGATCAATCTCATTATGGGCGGTATTAAAATCACCAGTTATGATAATCTGTCTACCTTGCTTGTGAAGCTTATTACACTGAGTCAATAATTCCTCATAGAATCGAAGTTTGAAATCCACCCTGTCTTTTCCTCGTTGGCCATTTGGAAAATAGATATTGAAAAGTGAGATATTGCCGATATCCACATTGATGACTCTACCCTCAACATCAAATTCGTCTATTCCCAATCCAAAATGGTTCTTCAGTTCCTGTTCTTTAACAAATAAAGCCACACCACTGTAACCCGGTCGTTCAGCAGGATTCCAAAGCGCGGTGTAATCAGGGATTTCGCGCTCTTCCGGGGCCAGTTGTTCAGTTTTTACCTTGATCTCCTGCAGGCATAATATGTCTGGATCCAGTAAACCTACGGTTTCTCTGAACCCCTTTTTTAACACTGCTCTGTACCCATTCACATTCCATGTTGTAATTTTCATGGTAACTCTATTTTCCCTGTGGTAAACTATGTCAAATATAATATGAAAACAATCTATATCATCAATAACAATCAACCTGAGATCAAAATTTCTGCCAATTGGTGCCAGTCTTTCTTTTCGAAACTGCGAGGATTGATGTTTGTATCCTCGATACCGGATGGTTCAGGTATTATTTTAGTCGATAGTTTCGAAAGCCGCATTAATACATCGATTCATATGTTATTCATGAATTTCGATATCACCACTGTGTGGATCGACTCCAAAAAACAGGTGGTGGATGTTGTTCTTGCCAGGAAGTGGCGTTTGGCTTACATGTCAAAAAAGCCCGCGCAATATGTACTGGAGATTAATGCCAGCCATATCAATGATTTTCATATTGGAGATCAACTGATCTTCTCGAATGAAAAATAAACTTTTCGCCATCATTCTTACATTGCTTCTGTGCACAACTTTGGTCATCCCGGTGTACGCACAGGATTCTGAACAATACCCCGTTTACATTGTTCAGAATGGCGATACCCTCTCTGATATTGCGGAACTCTTTGGTATTACTCTCAATGAATTAACCACATTTAATAACATCACCAACCCCGATTTTGTTACTCCCGGAACTGCATTGAGTATTCCCAGCCTTCAAGGAGTTTCCGGTACGATTGACAAGAAAACCGTTGGTCTTGGTGAATCCTACAGTAACCTGCTTGCAAAATATGAAATGGACTCCGCTCTGTTTCTGAAGTTGAACAAAATCACAAGTCCCAGCCAGATCTATGTAGGTACTCCCCTGCTCATCTTAATAAAGAACGACAGCAACTCACGGGTACTTATCTCAAAAGTGGATTCCTCGACTACCTCTCTTGAATTGGCTGCTATAAATGGAACGACCACATGGAGTCTTTATGATCAAAATGATCGTTCTGGAACTTCTTCAATCTTACCAACTGATCTTCTCTATCTCAAGAGTAATGACTCGACCAAGCAGGTAAGCCCGATCGATCCGAACCTGAACGATGTCAGTATTTCACCATTACCCCTGATACAAGGGAAAACTTTCGAGATTACAGTTTCTTCAGACAAATCAGTGGTTCTGTCTGGCTCTTTAAATGGGATGCCCTTACATTTTTCGATTCTGGATGATGGATCGCAAGTTGCCATTCAGGGAGTCAATGCAATGGCAGATATCGGATTATCTGCATTTCTGTTGACAGGAACTTTTACCGATGGGACTACCTTCTCATTCGAGCAACCTGTCCTTTTAACCAGCGGCAAATACATAGAAGCAGATCCATTAACTGTCGACCCTGCCACGATCGACCCTGCCATTGTTGATCCAGAAGAAGATCTCATCGTGTCATATATCATGAATTTCACTGCTGATCGTTATTGGTCAGGGGTGATGACCTGCCCGAGCGTATACTGCGAAGTGACAGCAGGTTTTGGAGAACGGCGTAGTTACAACGATGGCGCGTATACTAGTTTTCATGCCGGGCTGGATTTCGGCGGTGGCGAAGGTCTTGACATCTATGCCGCAGCCGACGGCATCGTTGTTTATACCGGACTTCTTGAAATTCGTGGTAATGCAACGATCATCGATCACGGCTGGGGTGTTTACACAGCTTACTTCCACCAATCAGAGATTAATGTAAAAGTTGGCGATCATGTCATTGCAGGACAAACTATCGGCAAGGTAGGCCATACTGGCAGGGTGGATGATTCTGCCGGTTTCCAGAATGCCGGCGCTCATCTCCACTGGGAAATTTGGGTGAATGGAGTCCAGGTCGATCCGGTTCAATGGTTGAACAATGAATATCCCTGAGAACTCGAAGAAGCAATAAGGTATAATAGCGATTAAGATTAAAAACCTACAGGAACCTCCGCATGAACTTATCTGAATCATACTGGCAGAATCTCGAATTTTCCAATAAGGATATTGAAAGCATATACAATCACCTTCTGGAGATCGAAACACCACAACCTATCGCAGCCTTAACCAGGTTTTTGATCGAACACCGAATTTCTGCTGAAAAAGCTCATCTGCTCCAATCCCGAAAATCTGAAGGAACTATATATTTCCCCAGGGAAAGTTATAACAAAGGTCAATCGCTTGTTTTTCCACACCGGAATTATCAAAAGGGGAAAGTAAAAGAGGTTCGCCCCGGAAACAATCCAGAATACCCCGGCTTTGAAGTGATCACGGTCGAATTTGAATCTGTTGATGTCGTGACATTTGCCAGCAATTTACCTGCTCACAAGCTGAATGATTTTCAACCTGTGGAAAACATCGACGAATCCTTCGATCCGGATAAAGTGGAAGCAAAATTCGGTGAGGATTTGGCTGTCAAACTCGCCAAATTACTTGAGAAAAACGATGATCTGACCAACATTGGCGGTAATTACTTTCCGTGTTCACTTTTGGTTGATGTTGGTATTGGTCATCTGAACCTGGCTGAAGCTGTACTGGAAATGGCCGATGGCGGTCCCATGCTCAGTTCAGAGTTGATCAAACAAATCGAACTCCCCACTGATGTTAATACCAACTTGACTGAGTTTTCATTAAACTATGCGCTTCAGGAAGACCCGCGTTTTGACGAGGTAGGTCCCGCCGGTGAAACTCTCTGGTTCTTGAAACGTCTCGAACCTGACGAAGTCCAGAATATACCATTCACCTTAAAATGCGCAGAACAAATCTCAGAGTTGCCTGAAGATCTTAAAAAGTTTACTAACTTTGGTCCTGAATTCAATGATGAATTGGAACCGGAGAGCTTGGGTGGCCAGGTGGATGAAGTTACGATTAGTCTCACCTATCCTCATTGGCGTGCCGGTACACTCCCTCTCACCAATAAACTAAAGCAACTCTTTCCAACCGCCTACGAAACTCCTCACGTAAAATTCACTTTCAAGAACGCATTGACAGGCGTCTTGTTCAACGGCTGGGTGGTTCGACCGGCCCACTATGTCTATGGCCTGAAGAATTGGTACGAAGAAGAAGGTTTTATTCCCGGCAGCTTGATCCACCTGAAACGTGGTGATTTCCCTGGTGAGATAATTGTCCAGGCTGATAAAAAGCACACAACCAAAGAGTGGATGAAAACTTTCCTGGTAGGCGCAGATGGTGGTTACGTCTTCGCTCTCCTCAAACATACGATTGCGTCATCTTTTGATGAGCGAATGGCCATCGTCGTTTCTGATGGTAAAGCGGTTGATGCAATCTGGGATAAATACCAGAAGACCAAACCCACATTGGAAAAGATCGTTATCAATATGATGCGCGAGCTATCCAAGCTGAATCCTCAGGGACAAATCCATGCCCAGGAGCTTTATTCTGCGGTAAATCTTGTCAAACGTTGTCCTCCTTCGCCAATTATTGCTGTGCTGTTTTCGCAACCCTGGTCCATTCACCTGGGCGATCTTTATTTCCGACTCGATGAAACCAAGATTGAGAGCAAATAAATGCCAGACGCCAAATTTAGCCTGATCAAACCGACCCTTGATACCCCATTCCATATTGATTTTGAATGGTGGAAAACCCATGACAATAACTGGCGTGTGTTTTTACTCAATTGCTTATGTACCGACCATCAGAAATTGTTTGAAAACCAGTCAACCGACGTGATGATCGATTGGGTCGATCCTGATACTGCTGAGGTCAAGCTTGTGGATGGTCTTCAATCGACACTTATGTCTCACTGCGCCAAAGAACCTGGGTTTGTTACCGCCAACACTGCCATGGTGGATGCCATTTTCAGGGTATTCCTCTCAAACGGGAATCAACCACTCAGTGCTCAACAACTGTCTGAAAAAATTGGTAAATCTGCGAATACGATCCTGCGGACCATTTCGGGAGTCCAGGTTTACAAAGGCATTCGTGCAATTCCTCAGTAATTTTACAATTACACTTACCCCTGTCTGATGTCCAGCAGGGGTTATTTTTTAGGCCGTTATATAATGAACAAGAGGAGACTATAAAAATGACATCTTACAATATGCGTTCCTTAAAACTACCTGTCCTTACAGGGACCGGTTTAAAACTATTCACCTCTTTAGTAGAGAATAAGTTCACCCGTCTATTTTTAATCGGATCCTTGCTTGAAAATGGCGGTATCCCGAAACTTCGCAAGGTTCGCTTGGAAGAAGCTCCCACTTATTACCCGCTGGTTGAGCCTACCGGTAAAGAGAAGCTGATCAACGCAGGGTTTGATTTTGGCAAGAAGCCAAAAGATTTTCCCTATCGTTCTGCATCCGACTATGTAAAAGCTTATAAGGATGGATCGATAACCCCTTTGCAGGCAGCGGAACAAGTATTGTCTGCCATCGAAGCCAGTGAAAAAGATCCGATTCCCTTGCGCGCATTCATCCTTTTTGATCGCGACGAAGTACTCGCGCAGGCCAAGGCCTCTGCGAAACGTTACCAATCGAAGAAACCTCTGGGTCCTTTGGATGGTGTACCGGTTGCCATCAAAGACGAAATTGAAATGACGCCTTATCCAACCAATGTGGGCACAAAATTCATCGGGACTAAACCTGCCATTGAAGATTCGACAGTTGCATCCCGGCTGCGCGCTGCCGGCGCTATCATGGTTGGTAAAACGAACATGCATGAGATCGGAATTGCCCCGAATGGTTCTAATGCCAACTTTGGTGCCATCCGCAATCCCTACAACACTGATTGCGATTCCGGCGGTAGTTCTTCAGGGTCCGCTGCGGCAGTAGCCGCCGGCCTGGTTCCCATCGCCATTGGCGCGGATGGCGGCGGATCGGTCCGCATCCCTGCTTCATTATGCGGAGTGGTCGGACTCAAACCAACCTTTGCCCGTGTTAGCGAGCATGGCGCTGCTCCCCTGTGCTGGAGTGTCGCACATATCGGACCTCTCACTGACAACGTCGAAGATTGCGCTTTAGCCTTTTCTATCGTCGCTG
>CAYWCH010000111.1:0-1706 GCA_964456715.1 uncultured Anaerolinea sp.
CGATGATGGATTCAAGTAAAAGATCTGCTGATGCTTGAGAGATGGCACAACCATGACCGCTGAATGCAGCTTCTGTAACGATCCCCTTCTTATCAAGGCGCAAATCCACCCGAATGTGGTCACCGCAAAGTGGATTTTCATCTTCAAAAGATATATCGGCCGATTCCAATGTCCCCTGGTGAGCCGGATTCTTGTAACGTTCAATGATCACTTCACGATAAAGATCGTCCATTTGATTCCTTTAAACGCCAAACACCTTTTTTACTTTATAAAGTGATTCGACCAGTTGATCGATCTCTTTGGTCGTATTATACAAGTAATAACTTGCCCTGGTTGTCGCCGTCAGGTTAAACCGGTCATGCAAGGGCATGGCACAATGGTGGCCGGCTCTGACAGCGATGCCGTCGCCATCAAGGAGCTGTGCTACATCGTGAGGATGAACGCCTGCCACTTCAAAGGAAGTCACCCCACCGCGATTGTCTGTGGCCGATCCAAGCAGGTGTAATCCAGGAATCTGTTGCAGTTTTTCTACAGCATAAGCCGTAATTCTTTTTTCGTGGTTTGCAACAGCGTCCATTCCGATTTTCTTCAAGTAATCCACTGCCGCGCCAAAGCCGATGGCTTCCGCAATTGAAGGTGTGCCCGCTTCGAATTTGTGCGGGATGTCGTTGGACGTAAACGAACGCAGGAATACTTTCTTGATCATGTCCCCACCCCCGAGGAATGGCGGCATGGCTTTCAACAGCTCCTCCCGCGCCCATAACGCTCCAATCCCGGTGGGACCGAGCATCTTATGCGCTGAAAAAGCCAGGAAATCAATATCCAGGTCTTTGACTGAGACTGCCATGTGCGGAACAGATTGCGCACCGTCCACAAGCATCAGTGCTCCGGCTTCATGAGCCATTTTCGCCATCTGTTTGATCGGGTTGATTGTCCCAAGTACATTTGAAAATTGCGTCACAGAAATGAGTCTGGGCTTTTCTCTCAGCAACTTTGAATAGATTTCCAAATCAAGCAGACCGTCATCAGTGACAGGAATGAAAACCAGACGGATTCCGATTTCTTCTGCCAGTATCTGCCAGGGCACCAGGTTGGAATGATGTTCCATCTCAGAGAGGATGACCAGGTCATCCTTTTTCAAGAATTTTCTTCCCCACGTAAAAGCCACCAGATTGATCGATTCGGTTGTGTTTCGGGTGTATACCAACTCGCTGGCTTTCTCCGCGCCAATAAAATGGGCGATCTTCTCTCTGGCTTTTTCATACATCGCTGTGGCTTCTTCAGCCAGCGTATGCACACCGCGATGAATATTAGCGTTATTTAGCCGGTAATAATCATTCATCGCGTCGATCACGGACTGTGGTTTTTGCGATGTCGCGGCTGAATCCATGTAAACCAAAGGAATCCCCGGTTTCACTTCCCGTTGTAGTATGGGGAACTCAGCCCTGATCTTGTCTTCGCTAAATGATCCCATTGGGTTGTCAGTCATTTTATCCTTAAAGCTCGCCAATATTGGCAACCTCAGCTTTTGTCCCCTTTTTTTGCATCTGTCGAATATGAGGGGAATTTTGCGGGTACCACAGGATATGATCCGGTACCATCCAACCATCAGTCAGATACACACTCGAACGGAATTGAACTGCCACCATTTTTGGATCCACCTGCACAACGATGCCGCGCAGCCAGCCACGGATGCGCTCGCCGCC
>CAYWCH010000111.1:1716-8272 GCA_964456715.1 uncultured Anaerolinea sp.
GCCTTTTTCGTGATCGCAAAATACTTCTACTGATTCGCCAACTTCATATAAAAATTCATGCGCAGGCGGTTTCATGAATGGAATTTGTGCCATCTTTTTGCTCCAGCAAATATTTAATCGGTCTATTCTAGCATACTTCCAGCATACAGGTGATTAAACCCGTGTGCCTTCTAATTTTTGGATGATCGCCTTTTGAAAACGGTCGCGGACGCCATCAAATGGGATGCGCTGCATGATCGGATCGAAAAATCCTTCAACGATCAATCTCTCTGCGTCTTCCCTGGGCATTCCGCGGCTTTCCAGGTAGAAAAGCTCTTCCGGGTCGATTTTTCCTACCGTTGCGCCGTGTGTGCAGCGGACATCATCGGTTAATATTTCCAAACCCGGTATGGAATCTGCCCGCGCGCGCTGATCGAGTATTAGGTTCCGGTTCGCCTGATATCCATCCGTTTTGGTGGCGTTTTCTGCCACATGGATCATTCCCTGCCAAACTGATCGGCTCTCGCCCACCAGCGCACCTTTAAAAAGCAGGTCGCTGGTTGTGTTTGGCGCCAAATGATTCTGTTGGGTATCATGGTCCAAATGCTGTTTGCCATGAGTGAAATAGAACCCGGACATTTTCCCAGTCGCGCCCTGGCCGACTAGGTTGAGATCAGAAAAGTTCTTTGTCATCTTGCTTCCCAGAGCGCCAAATATCCATTCCACATTACCGTCGCGCGCTACATCAACGCGCTCATGGGAAAAATTCCACATATTCTCTCCCCATGATTGCAATTCTACGAATCGCAAACTGGCGCCATCGCCTACTTTAATCTCCATTACACCGGCGTGCATGCTGTCACGTGTGTCATGACTATCGGATGCTGATTCGTGCACGTAGGTTACTTCAGCACCTTCATCGAGAAGAATGGTGACGTTTGAAAAATGAGCCATTCCCTCGCCGGATACCCAGATCAGGCTGTGCAGCGGACTGCTGACTTTTACGTCGCGGGGTACATAGAGGAACACGCCATTTTGAAGCATTGCAAAAGACAGTGCTGCAAATTTGTCTTCTTTGGGATCTACCAGGCTGCCTGTAACTTTACCGATCAGTTCTGCGTGATCTTTCCATGCAGTCTGCATATCGGTAAAAATCAATCCCTGCTTTTTCAACTCTTCATCGAGATGTACAGTCACGCGGCCATTTTCAATAATGATCTCGCCACCGTGCTCTCCATCTGCCAATGGTTCAAGCAAATCTTGAGGAATAGTGGATTGATCACCGGCGGATTGTTCTGCCAACTTGAACAATTCCAGCGGCAGATTGGATATATCCGTCCTGCGCCAGGGTTCGTCTTTACTGGATGGAAAAGGTAATTCATTGAACGCTTTCCAGGCTTTTACGCGGAAATCGTTGGCTTGGGTGGAACCGCTTTCCAGGTTCGGCGTGAAGGCTACTTTCCGTTCAGTCTGGGAGACCGGCTGTCGAGTTTTTCTTATGATCACAGGTGTGTCTGTCATGTTGGTTTCCTTCCGGTCAGCCGACCGATCCTTCCATTTGCAACTGGATCAGACGATTCATTTCAACTGCGTATTCCATGGGAAGCTCTTTCACCAATGGTTCGATGAAGCCCGAGACGACCATGGTCGTGGCTTCTTCCTCAGAAAGACCTCGGCTCATCAGGTAAAAGAGCTGCTCTTCACCGACTTTGGAAACGGTGGCTTCGTGGCCGATCGTGACGTCTTCTTCGTCGATCTCGATAGTCGGATAGGTATCCGAACGGGATTGCGGGTCGAGGATGAGCGCGTCGCAAACCACATTTGATTTAACATTCGTAGCACCCTTATAAACCTTAAGCAATCCACGATAGGAAGCCCGCCCGCCGTTCTTGGAGATCGATTTTGAAGTGATCTTCGAGCTGGTATTCGGTGCGAAGTGGATCATCTTACCGCCGGCATCCTGTACCTGGTTTCTGCCGGCAAAGGCCACCGAAAGGATCTCGCCATGAGCACCCGCACCCATCAAATAGCAGGAGGGGTATTTCATCGTCACATGCGAACCCAGGTTGCAGTCAACCCATTCCATGGTGCCATTTTCTTCCACCATTGAGCGCTGAGTCACCAGGTTAAAAACGTTGGTCGACCAGTTCTGAATGGTCGTATAGCGCATTCGGGCGCCTTTTTTCACGATGATCTCGATCACACCCGAGTGCAATGAGTTCGTTGAATATTGCGGAGCAGTACAGCCTTCCACGTAATGGACCTGGGCGCCCTCATCCACGATGATAAGGGAGCGTTCGAATTGCCCGATATTTGCCACATTGAGCCGGAAATAAGCCTGCAAAGGCAACTCCACTTTAACGCCTTTTGGTACGTACACGAATGATCCACCTGACCAGACCGCGGAGTTCAACGCTGCAAATTTATTATCTTCGATCGGCACAACAGTACCGAAGTATTGCTTGAATAGATCCGGATGTTGTTTCAGTCCATCTTCTATACTCAGGAAGATGACACCCTGTTTGGCCAGATGTTCCTGGATGCTGTGATAAACCATTTCGGATTCGTATTGAGCCCCCACCCCAGCCAGGAATTTTCGTTCAGCTTCGGGAACACCCAACCGATCAAAAGTCTTTTTGATCGTATCCGGTACATCGTCCCACGACTTTCCGGTCTCATCTGATGGTCTGACATAATAGAAAATGTCGTCCAGGTTAAGCCCATTAAGGTCGGCGCCCCAATTCGGCATTGGCCGCGTTTTGAAGTGATCCAGCGCCTTCAGACGGAAATCGAGCATCCATTGCGGCTCTTGCTTCATCTGGGAGATCTGCCTGACGACTTCTTCGTTCAATCCCCTGTGAGATTTGAAAACATAAGTCTCGGGATCACTAAACCCGTACTGGTACTCTTCGATATTGTTTAAGAAACTGTTTTCAGATTTGTCCGGAACCGTTTTCCACTTTTTCGCGTACCCAGTCATAACCGTGTTCTTCGAGTGAAAGTGCCAGCTCGGGTCCGCCAGATTCAACCACCCGACCGCCCATCATCACATGAACGACGTCCGGTTTAATGTAATTGAGCATGCGTTGGTAATGCGTGATTACCAGCACACCCAAGTTGAGCTGGTCTTTGAGAATATTGACACCTTCAGAGACGATCTTCAATGCGTCGATATCCAATCCGGAATCTGTTTCATCGAGTATGGCGATTTCGGGTTGCAGGACGGCCATCTGCAAAACCTCAGCGCGCTTCTTTTCTCCGCCTGAAAAACCCTCATTCAAATAACGGCCGGCAAAAGAGTTATCAATCTTCAGCATTTCCATCTTTTCTTTGAGGATCTTACGAAATTCAGGAATGGCAATGCCCTTATCTTCCGGGTTCTCGGCTTTGCGGCGTGAATTGACGGCTGTCCTCAAGAAATTGGCAACTGTCACTCCCGGGATCGAGATCGGATACTGGAATGCCAAAAAAAGACCCAACCTCGACCGTTGATCCGTTTTCAGGTCCAGTATGTTTTTCCCCTTGAAGAGAACCTCGCCTTTTGTCACGGTATAGGCGGGATGACCCATCAGAGTGTTGGCCAGCGTCGATTTACCCGTTCCATTTGGGCCCATAATCGCGTGTACTTCACCTTGCGGTACTTTCAAATCCACACCGTTTAAGATGGGTTTTTCTTCGATATTTACGTGAAGGTCTTTGATCAGTAATTCAGACATCGTCTCAAGCTCCAGGCTTTTGGTTATTTTTATATTATAATTCTTAATTATTCAACCACGCCGTCATTATAACACGCCGTCACTTCAAGGTCAATAATTACCATATTTATCTATATTATTCTAATAATTTACTCATAATATTTAGGATAAGTATATAAATATTGACTATTATTGTCCACTTATGGTATTATGACCTTAATGAGGATTATGAGGTTGACATGAAAAGTACTCGCGAAAGAATATTGCAGACTTTACTAAACCATCCCATGGCGACGATCAATGATCTGGCAGAAGCCGTCCAGATCAATGCCATTTCAGTACGCCATCACCTGACCAGTCTCCAACTCGACGGCCTGGTAAAAGCTGAAGAGGAACGCCATGGTGTAGGACGACCGCGCCTCGTTTATTCTTTGACGGAAGCAGGGCAGGAAAAATTCCCTTCTCGCTATTTACAACTGACCGATCGATTGTTGACTCAGCTAAAACAGGCATTGCCTGAGCAGCAGTTCAACGAGATCTTCCCTCAGATGGCAAAACAACTGGCTGCTGAGAAAGCAGATCAGACCAAGCGCATGTCTTTTGAGAAGAAGTTGGAATTCCTCAAGAATGTGCTTGAAGAACAGGGGTTCTCGATCGAATGGGAAAAGAGCGGCGATGATTACCGCATCAATGAGATCGCCTGCCCCTTTTACCACATCGGTCAGTCTCACCCCGAAGTCTGTACCATGGACCAAACGCTCATTTCTTCCATCCTGTCCATCCCGATCGAAAAGATCGAGTGTGTTCTGGATGGAGATCATCATTGTTCTTATTTGATCTCAAAACAAAAAGCGTCGGAGAGTTAAATGCTTCCCACCGGTAAACCAGGAACCAATCGCCCTGTTTGGGATTCTGAAAGTGAATTCCCGGAACTCTGCAATAAACTGCGCAAAGGTCTTTGCGATATCAGCGATCCCGAGCTTGGCTTAAACGTGATCCAACTTGGCTTGATCCGCAACGTAAAGATCGACGAGGATGGCGCAATTGTCAGTGTTCTACTGACCACTCCCTTCTGTCCTTATGGACCATCCATGCTGGAATCCATCCGCACGAAATCTGAAGAGATGTTGGAACGCCCGGTTAATATCGACTTTCTAATGGAGGTCTGGGACTTCTCAATGATGGAAGAAGGTATTGGCGAGGATTGGGGATTATTTTAGATCCAGTAGATCATTCCATCAATTTTTTTATATCAGCACTGCTCAAGCGAAATAAAGAAGTCAACTTGATCACTGCGGATTGATCACCAATGATCTTAACTTTGCCTGTTAAAAAAGCTTTGAACGGATCGAGATTCCCTGAAATCAGATCAATAGAATCATTTACACTCATCTTAATTTGAGCGCTCGCGTCATCCGTTTCTCCAGCTTGGATATCCAGTGTTTGATTTTGAATCCGCATATACCATTTGCCACCCCCAGTTCCTTCAAGGTTGGCTTGAATGCAGGTATTCACATTCGCAGCGTTCTCACTGACAAAGGATCCCTTCACCAATTCAATCAATTTATCGACATTAAGCTCGCTCATAATTCTCCCAAATTCCCTTTCATAAATCAATTCTATCGTGAAATACTAAGAAATCGATATTTGTAATAAAATAGTGCCATGATCCGTTGCCTGAAGATGAATAAATCAGCAAACAATTTTGCCGAGATCACCTTGACTGAAGCCAAAGAAGCGATCGCTGATCCAACCAAGATTGTATGGATCAGCCTCGAATCTGCCACAGCCGATGAGATCAATCTGGTACTTGGTGATACTCTTCACTTTCATCCCTTGACCATTGAAGATTGTTTGAGCGATGGTTATCAGATCGCCAAGGTGGATGATTTCGGGGATTATCTCTTCATCATTGCCAACGCATTGAAAGTATCTGAAGGCGAGTTCGACCTCGACTCAGCTGAATTGGATATTTATCTCGGTAAGAATTACCTCGTATCCTGCTTTACTGCCTCGTCCATGTCTCCTGTCGAGCGTGTGTGGAAGCGTCTGCAGCGCGACCATCGGATTTACAACCATGGTGCAGATTTTCTCTGCCATGCTTTACTGGATGCGCTCGTGGATGAGTTTATGCCAGTCACCGACAACATGGAAAACGAGATCGAAGTTCTGGAAGACACAATACTGCAAAAACCCAATCCTCAGGTTCTTGAGCGACTGATCTCAATCAAACACAGCATCGTATCCCTGCGCCGGATCATCAATCCGCTGCGAGAGTTGATCAATCGACTGGCCCGCGATCAGTATCCCCAGATAGATCCCGGCAATCGGATTTATTTCCGCGATATCTATGACCACCTGGTATGGATCCTTGATCTCGCCGAGACCATCCGCGATATTGTCTCGGGTGCGATGGATATTTATCTCAATTCCACCTCGCTGCGCCTGAATGAGGTAATGAAAGCATTGACGATCGTTTCAACCATCTTTCTGCCCCTCGCCTTCGTTACAGGTTTGTTTGGGATGAATTTCATTCATATTCCCGGTCTGTCTCACCCTCTGGGTTTTTGGGCGGTTTGTGCTCTTTGTCTATTAATCTCAGCTGGTATGATTTATTTCTTCAAAAAGCAAAAATGGTTCTAAAACAAATCATCATTAGGAATGCATTATGGAAATCTTCACTGACAGTTGCGCTGATCTTTCCCCAGAATTAATCGAGAGGTTCAATATCCATGTTGTTCCGCTTGGTGTAATCATAGGTGACGGCACCCACACGGATGGAGTTGATATAACCCCTGTTGAACTCTTTGAGAAAGTGAAACTTCAGGGCAAGCTTCCAACCACGTCCGCTCCGGCGCAGGCTGCATTCTTCGAAGCGTTTG
>CAYWCH010000112.1:0-8076 GCA_964456715.1 uncultured Anaerolinea sp.
TGGGGGTGGTTGCCGTGGTGATGATCGTCGGGGTCAGCCCGATGGCCAAGAAGATGCGCCGCATCGAATTCAAATATCCGAAGCGCGAGATCAATTTCGCCCTGACCCTGTTTTCGGTGCTTTACGTTTTTGCATATTTATACTTCTACTCGGATATTTTCAACATTCTCAAGACCTTCGCGGCCCGGTTTGTGGGCGGTGAGTACGCCGACCGCGCCCTGATCGGCCTGGTTGGGCTGATCCTGGTGGCGGTCCTTTTGATCGCCCGCAAGCAGCCGATCAAAAGCGCCGGCTGGAGCCGCGAGAACCAAAAGCTCGGTTTGATCACAGGCGCATTGCTGGCGATTCTGACGATCTTCCTGCGCGGCAAATTCCTCACCATTTTGGGCGGTATTACGAAGGAACAGATGGGGCTGCTGGGGATTCTCCTTGTCCTCTCCATCGCCGAAGAGACCATCTTCCGCGGTTACATCCAATTGCGCGCCAACAGCAAGCTGGGCGAAAAATGGGGCTGGCTGGTTTCGGCAGGGTTCTTCCTGCTCTGGCAGATCCCCGGGCGTTACGGCGTGTTGACCTTCGCGGAGTTTTGGCCGATCCTGGTGATCAGCCTGGTACAGGGCTTGCTCTGCGGCTTCATCATGAAGAAAGCGGGTCACGTGCTGGCACCGGCGCTCTACCGCGCCGTGGCACTGTGGATGCTGATGTTCTAGGAAATGTGAATCGTGATGAGACCCGACCACACCGGCCGGGTCTTATCTTATTTACCTCACCCCCCGATTTGTTTGAAAAATTGGTAACTCGACACCTTGTCCCCCTCTCCAACGTAGTTGGAGAGGGGGCAGGGGGTGAGGTGATCTAGCTAAAATCAGCCATTTCTCCTAAAGTAAATATCCGGCTGAACAGATCAAATCATCCTCATCAAAAAATGGGCAGGGGGTGAGGTAGATGCAAACTATCTCTGTTATCATTCAGTACTATACTCATACCAATCAATCTTTTGGAGTTCACCATGCGCCTTTCCAGACTGTTCAGCCAAACCCTGCGGGAAGTCCCCACCGAGACCGAGGTGGTCAGCCACCAACTGCTGGTGCGCGCCGGATTCATCCAACAGCTCGGCGCCGGCATCTTCTCGTACCTGCCGCTGGCGCAGCGCTCGATGAAGAAGATCATGGCCATCATGCGCGAGGAGATCGACGCCATCGGCGGTCAGGAGATTTGCATGCCGGTAGTGCAGCCCGCCGAGGTCTGGCAGGAAACGGGGCGCTGGTATCAGATCGGCTCGGAGATGGGGCGCTTCAAGGATAAGAACGGCCGCGACATGGTGTTAGCCATGACCCACGAAGAGGTGGTCGCCGACCTGGTGCGCAACACGGTGCATTCCTACCGGCAGCTCCCGGCGCTGGTCTATCACATCCAGACCAAATGGCGCGACGATCCCCGCCCGCGCGCAGGACTAATCCGCGTGCGCGAGTTCACCATGCTTGACAGTTACAGTCTGGACCGCGATTTCGACGGTCTCGACAAGCAGTATCAATCGCATTACGACGCTTATTTCCGCATTTTCGACCGCTGCGGGCTTTCCGTGGTGGCTGTGCGCTCGGATACCGGCATGATGGGCGGCAAGATGGCCCACGAGTACATGTACCTCACCCCCATCGGGGAAGACAGCCTGCTCTTCTGCGACAGCTGCGGCTACTCGGCCAACCGTCAGGTGGCCGCCTTCAAGAAACCGCTCCCGGAAGCCAAAGCGCAGTTGCCGTTGCAAAAAGTGGCCACCCCGCACGCCTCTTCCATCGAGGAGTTGTCAGAATTCCTGCACATCGAGCAAGCGCAAACCGCCAAGGCGGTCTTCTTCGTTGCCAAATTCGAGGACGACGAAAAGAAGACAGAATACGAGAAATTCGTCTTTGCTGTGGTGCGCGGTGACATGGAAGTGAACGAAACCAAACTCACCAACGTGCTGCGCGCCAAGGAACTGCGCCCGGCCCAGGATGAAGAGATCAAAGCCGTAGGTGCCGAACCCGGTTATGCCTCCCCGGTTGGGCTCAAGGACACTCTGGTGGTGGTCGATGACCTTATCCCGCAGTGCGCCAACCTGGTGGCCGGAGCCAATGAAGCCGGTTACCACCTGCTCAACGTCAATTATGGGCGCGACTACACTGCCTCCGTGGTGGCGGATATCGTCGCCGCCGCTGACGGCGCAGCCTGCCCGCAGTGCGGTGAACCGATGCGGCTGGCCCGCGGTGTGGAGGTGGGCAACATCTTCAAGCTCGGCACCCGCTACACCGACGCGCTCGGCTGCACCTACCTGGACGCGAACGGCGCGGCTCAGACCGTGGTGATGGGTTCCTACGGCATTGGGGTGGGGCGCCTGCTCGCCTGCGCCGCGGAGGAGCATCACGACGAGCGCGGCCTGGTTTGGCCTGCGTCCATTGCCCCTTACCCGGTCCACCTGGTGGTGCTGGCTGGCAAGACAATCGACACCCTCACCGTAGCCGATGACCTCGAGCGTCAACTCAGCGAGGCCGGCCTGGAACCTCTCTACGACGACCGCGAAGAATCCGCCGGGGTCAAGTTCAACGATGCTGACCTCATCGGCTTGCCCCTGCGCATCACCGTCAGCGAGCGTGCACTCAAGGCCGGCGGCGTCGAGTTCAAGCGTCGCGCCGGCGGCGATCCGCGGATCGTGCCGGTGGAAGAGGTGGTTGGGGAAGCGAAGAAAGTCATCCCTGATCCAAACTAGAGCGATTATTGACTTGTAAATAACCCATTTGAAATGAAGGTACAATACACAGCATGACAACCCAAAAAACTCCATTAGTCCCCATGTCTGCCCCCGACATCACCGATGCCGAGCGCCAGGCCGTGATGGACGTGCTCTACACCCCCAACCTCAGCATGGGTCCGCAGATCGATGCCTTTGAAAAATCCATCGCCGAATTTGCCGGCGTCAAACACGCTGTAGCCGTCAACTCCGGTACCGCCGGGCTGCACCTCTGCGTCCGCGCCGCGGGTTACGGACAAAACGACCTGGTCGTGACCACGCCGTTCTCCTTCGTGGCCAGCACCAACGTGCTGCTCTTCGAGAAAGCCATCCCCGTCTTCGTGGATATCGACCCGGTCACCGGCAATATCGATCCGCTCAAAGTAGCCAACGCCGTGCACGACATCCGCATGGGCGGATCCGCCATGAAGCACTGGCTGCCGCGCAAGGGCGCTGAGAATCCCGGAGCGCTGAAGGGCATCCTGGCCGTGGACGTCTTCGGTCAGCCGGCTGATTATGACGAGTTGCGCCGTACCGCCAATGAAGCCAGGATCAGCCTCATCGAGGATAGCTGCGAAGCCCTTGGCGCCGAATACAAGGGGCGCATGGCCGGCAACCTGGCCGACTACGGCGTCTTCGCCTTCTACCCCAACAAACAGATCACCACCGGCGAAGGCGGTATCATCGTTACCGATGACGACAAGGCCGCCAATTTCATGCGCGCCCTGCGCAGTCAGGGACGGGCGCCGGGAGATACCTGGCTGCAGCACACCTACCTGGGTTACAACTACCGCATGGACGACATGAGCGCCGCCCTTGGGCGTGTGCAGATGAGCCGCATCGAAAAGCTGCTCAGCGAGCGCCAGCAGGTGGCTGACTGGTACGCCGAACGCCTCAGCGAGATGCACGGGGTCGAGGCGCCGCAGATGGTGGAATCGACCAGCCGTGTAAGCTGGTTCGTCTACGTCATCCGCTTCGATGCCGGCCTTGACCGCGACAAGATCGCGGCGCAACTGGTCGAGGCGGGCATCCCGGTTCGGCCGTACTTCCTGCCTATCCATTTGCAGCCGTATATGGTGGAACAGTTCGGTTATCGCGAAGGAGACTTCCCGGTCACCGAAGACCTCGGCAAACGCGGGCTGGCCATCCCCTTCTCGGGCAAAATGACCGAGGCGCAGGTGGATCTCGTCTGCCAGGCGCTGCGCGAGGCCATCGACAAGCATTCCTGATCAACCCATGAGCGAACCTGTCGTATTCTCCCCCAAAAAAAAGAAAGGCATGCCCCTGCACATCATCCTGACGGTGGTGCTGGCAGCCGGGGGAGCGGCTTTACTCTGGCTCGGGTTCAACCGGGCGCAGAGTGAGTTCATCGTCATTTACCTGTTCGGGGCGCTGCTGCCGCTGGCGTTGCTGCCGTTCGTAGTCTACCGTGCCTATTCGCTGGCGCAAGCCAGTTACACCATCCAGCGCGACGGTCTCAGCATCCGCTGGGGGCTGCGCAAGGAAGACATCCCCTTCACCGAGTTGGAGTGGATCCGCCCCATGGGCGAGATGACCGAGGAGCTGGACCTGCCGCCGCTTTCCATGCCGGGAGCCTACCTGGGCAAAGTGCAGCATCCCGACCTGGGCGAGGTGGAGTTCATCGCCTCCGATACCGACGCCATGGTGGTGATCGCTTCGTTCGACCACGTATTCGTGCTTTCCCCCGAAAACCCGGATAAGTTCATCGATTCGTTCAGCCGCGCCCTCGAAATGGGCAGTCTGAGCCCGATCGAGGCCTTCTCGGCCAAACCGGCGGAGTTCGTGAAGTCCGTTTTTGCCGACCAGTTCGCCCGCAGTTCGTTCATTGCGAGCCTGCTGTTGACGGTGCTGCTCATCGTCATCACCAGTCTGCTCATCCCTTTACGGTCATCGGTTTCGATGGGTATCGATGCTTCGGCTGTGCCGATGGAACCGATCGCCTCGAGCAGGCTGTTGATACTGCCGCTGCTGGGGTCATTCGCCCTGGTGATGGATTGGGTGGTCGGTTCGTTCTTCTATCGCCGGCCTGAAGAACGGATCGTGTCGTACACCATCTGGGCGACTGCCGTCCTCACACCGGTATTATTGATCATCGCCCTGTTGATCATTGTTTTCTAGCGCAAAAAGGTGGGTGCCATGTTATCTCCAAGCATGATGCAGCTTCTGATCGGTGGTGTATTGGCCGCATTCGCGGCACTGGTTTCGTGGAGCCTGGGTTGGCTGAAAGGCAGCGGTGCCCTGGCCGCGTTCATCCTCGGCCTGGTCGTGTTTGGGCTGGGAGGGCTGCCCTGGGCGCTGGTTTTGCTGACCTTTTTCGTGACCTCGTCGCTGCTTTCGATCCTTTTCAAGAAAAAGAAGGCGGGGGTGGAAGCCTCGTTTGAGAAAAGCTCACGGCGTGACGCCGGGCAAGTGTTTGCCAACGGGGCGATCGCCGGTCTGTTTGTGGTGATCCACGTCTTCTTACCGGATTGGCGCTTCACCTGGACCGGTTTTGTGGCAGCCCTGGCGGCAGCCAACGCCGATACCTGGGCGACTGAACTGGGGATCCTTAGCAAGCGCGGTCCGGTATTGATCACCACCGGCAAACGGGTCGCGGCAGGTACCTCCGGAGCGGTATCCTCCGTGGGGTTGATCGGCGCAGGCCTGGGTTCGGCGGCAGTGGTGTTGGTAGCCTGGCTGTTTTGGCCGGGAGCGGTCATGCCTGCCAGTTTTTGGTGGTTCCCCGTGGTGCTGGTGAGCGGATGGATCGGCAGCCTGGTCGATTCCTGGCTGGGAGCCCGTTTCCAAGCCATCTTCTTCTGCCCCGCCTGCCAAAAAGAAACCGAAAGGGCATCACTGCATGGTTGCGGGACGGCTACTGCCTACCTGAGGGGATGGCGTTGGATGGACAATGATTGGGTGAACCTTTTCTGTACCGCGGTTTCCTCTTTGCTGGCATTGCTGCTGACATTACTTTTTCATATATAAAAAGTAAAATTTTCCTTACAGAAATGCAATTATGTGTCCGCCGGGCAATTAATTGCTATAATCTTAGCAGAGAGATTGTTTTTTCTCTTGAATGTTGGATTTAAGACTTTGGCATGGAAAAAATCAAACAAAAATTCCTACGAAAACTACAAAGTCACAAAGTCTTCGGGCAGACTTTGGTGGAATTCGCCATGGTGTTGCCCATTTTTCTACTCCTGCTTTATGGAATTCTGGAGATCGGGCGTTTTGTCTATTATTACAGTTCGATCTACACTGCCAGCCGTGAAGCGGTGCGTTACGGCGCGGGGGTGGGAACCAACGCCAGCGGTGTGCTCTACTACCAGGATTGCGATGGAATCCGGACCCGTGCCAAGAGTCGTGCGGCAGCGGTCGGGCTGACAGACGCAGACGTCCTGATCCATTACGACAGCGGACCGGATAGCAACGGCGAATCGGTCAGCTTGGGTGATTGCGGCACCTATCTCTCCAAATTGCAATTGGGTGACCGCGTGGTTGTCACCGTCAACAAGACCTTCAACTTTATCGTCCCAATTGTTACAAATATGACCATTCCACTGACCTCCACCACTATGCGCTCAGTGATCGTGGAGTTGGACATCCTCAGTACTCCTCCGTATACCAATACACCCAAACCGACTTTCACCAAAACAGGTACTCCCACCCGAACGATCACGTACACGCCGACCATCACGTTGACGCCCACACTCACCTTCACACCGACCGAAACTTTCACACCTACCACCACACCTACCATCACGCTGACCCCCACCATCACGCTGACGCCGACCATTACCCTGACGCCCACCATCACACTTACACCGACAGACACGCTGACCCCAACGTTGACACCGACACGTACCATTACCCCCACGCCAACCGATACGCGCACACCGACGATCACCTACACCCCCACAAATACACTGACCCCGACCATCACTTTGACCCCGTTGGATACTTATACTCCTACAATTACTCTGACCAAGACCAACACTCCCACCAAGACAAAAACGCCGACGATCACAAACACGTTTACCAATACGCCGACGATCACGCCTACCTTTACTTTGACACCGACAAAGACACTTACCCCTACGGCATCGGCAACAATGCCTTCGGAATGCCTGTCTGGCTGGATCTCGATCGGTGGTTCTCCATGGATTACCAACAACTTCCTTACATGGGCAGATGGCACACAGAATACGACCAATTCAGCGGTCTATCTTTCCGGTCTGGAAATCTGGTGGAATGGCAGCCAAACCTTGAATGCGATCAACCTGGCCGGCTCCAATATTTGGACAGGGACGGGAACTTCGCCGCTGAACGTGACCCTGTCCAGTACGGTCAGGTATGGCAACTGGGCATACAAGGAACTGGATCTGGTTTTCAATTCATCAATTGACAGCTCGACAGTACTTTTTGTGAAATTGTTCTTCAAAATCAAATCAGGTGATTCAGTGGCACAATGCTACTATATATACGGATCGCATCCATGATGAACATAAAGCATTTCTTTACGATGAGATTGAGCCGTACTCATAAAGGCCAGAGCCTGATCGAGTTGGCGATCAGTATGGTGGTTCTGTTGATCCTGCTGGCCGGCATATTTGATATGGGACGGGCTATCCTGGCTTATTTCGTTTTGATGGATGCTGCTGAAGAAGGAATGGTTTACGGCACCAGCTTCCCGACAGACTGCAACCAGATCGATACGCGTATCCGCAACAATATTACCAATAATATTATTGATGAAAATGATATGGTGATTTCCATTTATATACAGGGTGATTCAGGGATGATGTCGTGTTACTCGATCCCATATGCCCAGGTTTACGCCACGCGTGTCATGCAGATCGAGATTACGGCTGATTTTCACATCACAATGCCATTCCTGGGGACTTTTGTCGGCGGTCAAACGATCCCACTGCGAGTTGAAACAAATGGTGTGATCTTGAGGCCGCCTCCACCTTCAACTTAGAAGAGGCTTTATGGGAAAGATAGAGAATCAAAGGGGACAGGTAATCATCATCATCGCCTTGTCACTTGTGGTGATCATGGGATTCACCGCGTTGGCGATCGATGGCAGCATGATCTACAGCGAAAAACGTTCCAACCAGGCCGCGGCTGATTCAGCAGCACTGGCCGGAGCCGGTGCCGCGGCGCAGTATTTGAAAACTGCCAATATGTCGGGCTTTGCCTGCGGCAGTGGAGTGGCTGCCGGTGCAGCCTCATCTGCGATCACGACTGCGATTACCAACGCAGCCAGAGACGGAATCACACTCACAGCAAACGATATCAGTGTCAGC
>CAYWCH010000113.1:0-7840 GCA_964456715.1 uncultured Anaerolinea sp.
AAAATTCGTAGCCGCCGTTTCCAAACTGATAGCCCGGTGGCGCTCCTCCCCCAGGTACCAGCGGTGTTCGATAATCCACAGGTAAAGGTCCATTTCCGTCCGTCCGGGGAAGTTCTCCAGGATTTTCTGTTTGCGAATGATCTTGATCAACGGTCTGTACAGGTCGGCATACCATCCCTTGACCGCGTCGCCGTATTCAATCGGGTGTTTCTGCTCCTCTCCCATGAACCACTGGTGCACGGAAATGTGCTGCAGTACCTTATCGTACTGACCGGGGATCGAGAACCTGAAATCGTGGTCCAGGTAGAATTCATCCAATTTCGTTACATTAAGGAACTCGGCGTATTCCTGAATCATCACCAGATTATCCAGGTTAACTCCCTTGTCAAGTGTCCCCGGGATGTCCATCTCGATAACGTAAGCATCCATGTAAACCTGACCGCGTTCTCTTGCCACTGAAACACGGTGGTTGCCATCCTTTACGAAGTACACCTCGCCGATCTTGTAAACATCGATGGGGGGCAGGATTACATCCTCAAAGTAAGCCCGGTCGATGCTCTCCCAGCGTGAACGGGTATGGGTCTGGCGCGGCAGGAATGCTCGATCGAAATCGTTGAAACGGCTGACCGAACCAACAATCTTCTCCGTTTCGATTTGCTGCAGGCCCAAATAGTGCTGCCCGCGCATGGGGATGCGTTTTCGCACTTCATCGTAGGGGATCAGATCGTTGTTGACGCTCTGGATCGCGGAAACGATGGCGCGGAAGAATCCCTTGCGGTAGGCATGGCTGAAATCGTCACGAGCTGCGATCCACATCGCCCGTTTTGCTTCTCGACTGTTACCATTCTCATCCATAATGAATCCTTTACTTCTTGCGCTGCCAGGTCCGGCTGGCAGGTGTGGCAAACTCGAACTCGCGGTAACCATACGTGTTGATCACCCTGGTCTCACTGACCTTCGTTTCGGTGACCGTATCCTGCCGATATACATGAATATGCCCGTGCAGGTGCATGGCCGGCTTGAACACATCGATCAGCCACCGGTAGGCTTTGATGCCCCGATGCGGCCGATCATCAGCGTCGTGGATCTTCCACGGCGGCGCGTGCGTGACAAAAATATCCAGGTACCGTCCGGTTCGCAGCTTGTTGATCAGCAATCCTGGCACCAGTCGAAACACTTTCATCCAGTATTCGGCCTGAGAATACTGGTAGGGACCGTTGTTGTAATGAAGGCATCCTTCCAGACCCGCCAGCAGCAGGCCGGTGTCATCTTCCATAACGCGTTGGTGCAGGTTGACCGCTCCCCAGGGATAGGTGCGCTCGCCGCCGGTGGTGATTTCCACCTTGCTGGCGTGGTTGCCGCGCACGTAATAAAGCGGCACATTGAGTGTGGTCAGGATGTATTCAAGGTAGTAATAGGGTAAATCGCCGCAGCTGATCACCAGATCGGTATTTTGGAATCTTTCAATAATCATGGGGCTGTAGATGAACCCGATTTCAACATCGCTTACCGATAAGATTCGCATGGGTTAATCTGCTTTTCCTTGCTGCGGCTCGCCGCTCGCGACCACGAATGCTGTTGCCAGATCGCGTGTGTGTGAGATGGATACCGCCCACCGGAAAAGGTTCTTGCTTTCGGCTCTGGTCAGCGCTTCACCGTGTAGGATTAACCTGGGAGCATTATCATCATTCGCCAGTGTTTCCACGTCTTGCCAGCCGATCAACCCGATGCCGCAGCCCAATGCCTTGGCAACGGCTTCCTTGACGGCAAAACGCCCGGCCAGGTGCTCATCGCGGTCGCGGCATAACTCAATCTCAGCCGGAGTGAACACGCGTTGGATGAACCTTCGCCGGATGGATGGGTTGAGTGCGGAGAAACGATGAATCTCCACCAGGTCGACGCCGCATTCGAGGGATGACAATTAATCCTCCACCGCGGCTGTCGTCCCTGAGCTCACGATCACCAGTTTATCAGGATCGATGTATTTCCGCGCCGTCTCAAGGACGCTTTCAGGCGTGACCTCTTTGATCAGGGAATTGTAGCGCTGCAGGTAATCCAAGCCCAAATCAAACCGCTCCAGGTTGAGGATCGTACCGGCCACACCCGCGTTGGATTCAAGCGTCAGGGGAAGGCGGCCAATGTAGTTCGCCTGGCTGTCAGCCAGTTCCTCTGCCGTGACCGGTTCCTTTGTGAATCGCTTCAGTTCGCGGATGATGAGATCTATTGCCTTGTCGAGATTGGCCGGGTTGACGCCTGCCGTCACTTCCCAGGACCCGCCTTCGATCCAGGCATTCAGGCTGGTGGATGCGTCGTACGCCAGTCCTGCTTTCTCGCGCACCACCTCACCAATGCGCCCCATCATACCAAATTGCCCGAGCACGCTGTTTCCCAGCGACGCGGAAAGGAAATCCGGCGAACAGCGCCTGGGGCCGATCGTCCCCATGATCAGATCGGTCTGGCTCTTACCGGCCAATTCAATATGCTGCCGTGTTGTCTTCGTTGGAGCCTGGATCGCTGGAAACGTGAACTGTGGTTCAGGCGCGGAGTTGTTCCAATCTCCCAGCTCCGCTTCAATGATCTCGAACACCTGCTGGGTGTAAACCGCACCAACGACCGCGATGACCATTCCCTGCGGCCGGTAGCATTTTTGGTGATAATCTGCCAGATCTGCCCGTTTGATCTTCTGGATGGTCTCTGTGTACCCATCCTCCGGAACACCGTATGGATGCTTGTCGAACAATGTTTTATCGAACGTCAGTGCAGCCATCTCAGAGGTTTCCTGCGCGCGAATGGCCAGTGACGTCAATAATTGTGCCTGCAGCCGGTTGAAATAATCCTGCGGGAAGACCGGGTTTCTCAAGCAGTCTGCCAGCAATCTCACCAGCAATGGCAAATCTTCGCTGAGTGAGCGCCCGCTGAAGCTGGTATTGTGCACGCTGGCTCCGAATCCCAGGCTGGCGCCCACCGATTCAAGCTCGTTGAAGATCTCCTGGAACGAATGATTGCGCGTCCCGCGCATTAAAGCCGCCGCGGTGAAGTTCGCCAGTCCCAGTTTCTCGGCCGGGTCAAGCGTACTGCCGGCAGCCACATACCCGGAAATCACCACGGAGGGGCTGTTGAAGTTGCTGCGCGTCAGGATGGTGATCCCGTTCGGCAGGGTTTTCCGAAAGATATCCTTAGGGCCGGGTAAAGCGTTTTGACCTTTCATTTCATCCAACCGCATCATATTACTCCTCCTCGGGGAGATAGACTCCCACCACACGTCTTTCAGGCAAGTAATATCTTTGGGCGGCTTCCTGAACCTGCATCGGGGTCACCTGATTCAGACGATCAACGTATTGCTTGAACCAATCATAACTGTCGAACATCTCTGCGTATCCCAGCCAGAATGCCTGGTTGGTGATATTTTCTGATCCATAAGCGAACATGGCCCGGGCCTGCTTGATGGCGCGGTCAATTTCGGCCTTCGATACTGCCTTTTGTTGCAGCTTCTCGATCTCCCTGTCGATGTGCTTCAGCACGGCTTCCGGTTTTTGATCGGGACGTACCGTCACATGAATGGTGTATAAGTGTGGGTCGATCGTAGCCTGCAGCCCGCCGAACACACTGATGGCGTATTCTTTTTCAACCAGTTCCTGATAGAGGCGGCTGGTCTTGTTCGAAATCCCGCCGCCGCCGAACATGTTCAAACCACTCGGCCCGGTCAACAGGCTATCGAGGACGGACATCACAAAGAAGTCATTGTCTGCAGCCGCGGGCGCACGGTAGGCAATCTGCAAATAGGTGGTCTCTCCCGGTCCTTTGACCTCGATATGCTCTTCCTGTCTCAACGGCTCATCCAGCGCCGGCACATGGGTTTGCGGTTTCCCTGCGGGGATACTGCCGTAATACTTTTCAGCCATGGCCAGAATGGCGTCAGAATCGAAATCACCGGCAATTGTCAGCACCGCATTGGACGGGCAATAATGCGAGCGGTAATGCTGGTAAAGATCGTCGCGCTGGATGGCTTTCAGGTCCTCGATGCTCCCCAACACCTCGTTGCGGTAGGGGTGCGCTGTAAAAGCCGCCTGTTGCACCTCTTCATCCAATTTGAAGTGCGGGTTATTCTCATTGCCCTGCCGTTCTGAAATGATCACCGTACGCTCTGAATCAACCTCTGCACTGTCATAGATACTGTTCACCATCCGGTCCGCTTCCAATTCGAAAGCCAACTCGATTTTCTCTGCTGGCATGGTCTCAAAAAAAGTTGTCCAATCCAAAAAGGTAAGCGCGTTCCAGAATCCGCCGTCGCGTGAAATGGCACGGTCGATCAAGCCGGGAGGAAATTTTGGAGTTCCCTTGAACTGCATATGCTCCACCCAATGCGAAAGGCCGGTTTTTCCCTCCACCTCATTCCGCGAACCGACCCGGTACCACAGCCAGTGGCTGATTATCGGTGCCGAGTGGATTTCTTTGATATTCACCAATAATCCGTTATTTAGTTTTACCTGGCGGAACTGTTCTGCCATGCCTTTTCTCCGGTTGTCTGGTTGTGTCCTGCTTCTTTACTATAGCATAAGCCATCATTGACGTGAAGCGAATCATTATATAATTGAACCGGGGAAGGAATTGCGGTCTATCTGGAAAACCATTGGAATCACTTCATAATCTCCGGAGGCTAAATGGTAACACAAAGTCAATCGTCGGTGGTGGCGATCATCGGAGCAGGTCCGGCCGGTTTGTTCGCCGCGCGTGAATTGGCACAGAACGGAATCGATGTTGCGCTCTTCAACCGCAACATCAAACCCGGCGGTCTGGCCGAATATGGCATCTATCCAGACAAGTTGCGCCTGAAGAACGGATTGCGGGCTCAGTTCGATCAGATTCTGGCCTGTGATCACATCCGCTATTTCGGAAATGTTGCCATTGGCGGTAAATATGCGCTTTCTCTGCAAGACCTTCAAGCAATGGGTTTTGGAGCCATCCTGGCTGCTTGCGGAGCGCAGGGCACAAAATGGCTCAGCCTTCCCGGCGAGGACCTTTGCGGGGTCTACCATGCCAAAACCCTGGTCTATTATTACAATCACATGCCGCCTTTCGCTTCCATGCCGATCAAACTGGGGAAGAAGATGATCGTGGTCGGGGTGGGCAACGTGATGACCGATATCGTCCGCTTTATGCTCGGCCGCCCGGAGGTGGAAGAGATCACAACGATCGCCCGCCGCGGTCCGGCTGAGGTGAAGTTCGACCGCCGTGAGCTCGAACCAATTGCTCCGATCCTCGATGCGTCTGATTTCGATCGGGAGATCGACCGCGTTGCACCACTGATGCAAGCCGTCGGTCAGGATCCGCAAGCTTCGGTGGCCGAGATCCGCGCCACCCTGGCAGATCTGGCGGAACACAGATCCCGCCCGGTTTGGAGAATGCGGTTCCTCTATTCGCCGCTCCGCATGTTCAGCAATGGCAGTGATACCCTGAGCGGCGTCGAACTGGAGGAAAACATCCTGGAATTGCGCAACGGCGCCACTCGCGCGGTTGGCACAGGCAGAAAAACCGTGTTGGATGCGGATGGGATCGTGTTTGCCATCGGCGACAGGGTGGACGATCAGATCGGCTTGCCTGTACAGGGCAACGAGTTCGCGAAATCGACCGAACCCAAATACCCCATCAATGGCATCTCTTATGAAATTACCGGGCAGGACCTGTCAAAACCCAGGGCGATCTTCGTTGCCGGATGGTCACGCTCAGCCAGCGCAGGGATGGTCGGCATCGCCCGAAAGGACGGCGCCAGCGCTGCCGGCGCGATCATGCAATATCTCTCCGACGTACCGAATACCGCTTCTCTCGATTTTGGAATGGTGGAAGAAAAACTGCGTTCTTGCGGTTATCGGTTTGTCAGAACCAATGACCTGCAAAAACTGACCACGGCGGAAAAAGAAATCGCGCAGACCAAAGGCCTGCCCGAGTTTAAGTTCGATACCGATGAAGAGATGTTGAAAACGATGGGGTTGTAGATCAACTCTTCTTTTGAGCGTATGGGAACATCATCACAAAACCCAGTGCGATGATCCCCAGACCGATCTCCATGCCCCTTGCCTGCCACACCCCGAATACCGGAACCCCCGGCAGCGGGTGGGAGCCAATTCCAAACACGTCGGCCAAACCGCAGAAAATGGAGATCACGTAACCCGTGCTGAGAATGCGCATGCCAAAATCCGCGGTGATGCTGGGTGTCTGTCTGCGCCAGAGGCCATGAACCGCCTGATAACCCGCCAGACAAATGATGCCCAGCCCAATGATCATCACGATAAGCTGGATGAATCCGATCACCGGGCTGCGGTCCAAACCGAAGAGCTCAGGCTTGGCCCCGAGCAGAAAAACGCCAAATCCGGCCACCACGGCATAAAGGGCAAATCTGATCCTCACCGTTGGCAGCGGAGGAATTTCATTTAATTTCTCTTCAAGGCTGGGCTCGATCTTGATTTCAGGTTCTTGTGGTTTCATGCCGGGAGGCTTCTCTCCAGATGATTTTTCCAATTGCGGTGGAAGATATTATCCACATCTTCAGCAGTATAACCCATTTCTTTGAGGACGTCACCCAGTTTTTGCACGTCAGCGATGGTGTCAAGTTCCAGCGGAATGTTCGGGTATCCAAAGCCGCCGTCAAAATCGGAGCCAATCGCCACCTGTTTCGACGATCCGCTCAACTGACAGTAATAATCGATCTGTTCAGCCACCGTCTTGAGGGTGACCAACTCACGCGCTGAACCGAAACTCCAATCTGTCGACAGGAACAGGTTGAACAATACCACACCGATCACCCCGCCGCGATCGAAAACCCGTCGGATGGTCGTATCAGTAAAATGGCGCGGACTTTCGCAGCCCTTAAGCAACGCCTGCGCGTTGGCGTGGCTGGCGAATATCGGTCCATCAAAATGATCCATAGCAGCAAGCGCACCGCTTTCACGCATGTGGCTGAGATCCAGCGGCATCTCCAACGAAGCGATCGCATCCAATAGTTGACGCGACTCCCTGCCGAACTCGATATCTTCGCGCGTGCCGCCAAAATAACGCGTCCCTCCCCAGGCCGGACCCACCATACGCAGTCCCTGTTCGTGAAACTCTTCCAATTTCGCGGGAGTGCTCAATCCATCAGCGCCCTCCATCAACATCACCAATCCAACCGGGTGTTCGCCGGAGACGTCTTTCTCCCATGGTTCGAGGACGCGAGCCAGGTCTTTTTGGTCTAAGACAAGCTGGAATTTATCGGGGTGGTCTTCACACAAACGGTGGTAATAATCCACCTGCTGGTGCATCAATTTCTCTGCCTCACCGCAGTCGTTGAAACACATCACATCCCAATCACCGCCGCGGAATTTCATCGGGGCGGTGAAAATGGTGGCAAACGCCAGACCCACTTTGCCGCGCTGATAATCAGGCCAGCCAAGCATGGTATCGCCATGCGCCCATACGGGGATCTGTGTGCCTTCTTCCTTGTCGCGTGTTTCCTGCGCCGATATGCAGAGATTACGGTTGAAGGTGAGCGCGCTGCAAGCCATGTCTTCGTGAGCATCGATGAAATAGGTCATTTGGGTCGCCTTAAAAAATAGCGCACCGTTCCCGGTGCGCTACTGTTATTAATTGTTTTACTCAGCTTTCGGTTCGTCTTCTTCAGCTTTCGGTTCTTCTTTTTCGGCTTTTGGTCCGTCTTTTTCAGCTTTCGGTTCGTCTTCTTCAGCTTTCGGTTCGTCTTCTTCAGCTTTCGGTTCTTCTTTTTCGGCTTTTGGTTCGTCTTTCTCAGCTTTCGGTTCGTCTTTCTCAGCTTTCGGTTCGTCTTTCTCAGCTTTCGGTTCGTCTTTCT
>CAYWCH010000114.1:0-7770 GCA_964456715.1 uncultured Anaerolinea sp.
GCCTCGGCCGCCATTTGGGCGATGACGGTGTGGGCGCCCATGCCCACCTCACTGGCGCCGTGATGGATGATCACTTTCTCGATCTCGGATGTTCCAAAGAGATCAATGCTGACCGTACACTTTTCGGGGTAGCCGTAGGAAAAACCGACGTTTTTATGAGCGCAGGCCATACCCAATCCGTGGCGGATGTAGGCTCTTTCGGAGTCGACCTTCGCCTTTTGATGGACCGGACGCCAACCGTTAGCGGTGGTTTCCCATCCGGCCTCGCGGGCACAGGTCTCGGTGACCGGGCGGATGGTGACGCCGGGCGGGTAGGGGGAGCCCAGTGTTTGCAGTGAACCCTCGCTAGCCAGGTTGCGCATACGCAGCTCCACCGGATCCATCTTGAGAGCGTCGGCCAGCTTGTTTACCATCTGTTCGGAGCAATACACCCCCTGCGGTCCGCCGAAACCACGGAAAGCGCCGCGAGGGACATTGTTGGTATACACGTCGTAGGCGTCCACTTTGACGTTGGGGATCACGTACGGCCCCAGGCTATTGATGACAGCGTTGCTGGCCACGATGCTGGTGGTGAACTTGTAGGCGCCGGCATCCACGAACATCTTGACCTCGGCAGCGGTGATCTTGCCTTCCTTCGTTGCGCCCCAGCGGGTGTAGATGCGGAAGGGGTGGCGCTTGCAGTGCGCCAATATGGATTCCTCGCGGGTCCAGACCACCTTCACCGGGCGGGGTGTGCCCGCTTCGTTCAGTTTGAGCACAGCCAACGCCACGATGATCTGTACGGAAATGTCCTCGCGGCCGCCGAAAGCTCCGCCCGTCATGGGGTAGATCACGCGCACCTGGTCTTCGGCCAGGTTCAGGGCGTGGGCCATCTGCTTGCGGTCCTTCTCGCCCCACTGACCGGTCGTGATCACGGCAACGCGGCCGTCCTCATCCATGTAAGCCAGGCCGCTCTCGGTCTGGAGAAAGGCATGTTCCTGCGCGGGGGTATCGAGTACGGCTTCCACAATGACATCGGCCTGTTTGAAGCCGGCTTCGATGTCGCCGTTGATCACCTTGTGGTGTCCGAACACGTTGCTGTCCAGGTCGGGGTGCAGCAGCACCGCGCCGGGTTTGGCAGCTTCTTCCACATCGGTGACGATGAGCAGGTCTTCATATTCGACTTCGATCAGGTCACAGGCGTGTTTGGCGATCTCTTCGGTTTCAGCAACAACAGCAGCCACGCGGTCCCCCACGTAGCGCACCCGGTCGGCAAATGGCTTCGCGCACGGGCCGCACAAGACCGGTTGGTCGTAGGTGTAATAACCAAATTCGTTGGCGGGCACATCCGCGGAGGTGAGCACCAGCAGCACCCCCGGCACAGCCCTGGCCTTTGAAACATCCACGCGTTTAACAACGGCATGCGGACGGCGCGCCAGCAGCATCTTCATATACGTTTGGTTGGGCATCGTCATATCCGAGGCAAAGACGGCTTCGCCTTTGACTTTTGCCACTGCATCCACGCGCGGAACTGATTTACCAATATAATTCATGCGCTTCCATCCCGAACTTGAGATAAGCGGATCATGTCTATATTTTATTACATTCCGGGTCGTTCTGGTCTGGTTTTGAAGGGATTTGGTGCGACTGTGGAGATATGGTTGATACACCCCCAGAGGTGCATTTGCGAGGGGGGATTATGTCAGGCGGGTATATTCTGATACCAGTGGCAGTAAATGCTGTAATGGGCCAACCTGCGCGGCCGCGCAATGTTTGATATCGTGCGCAGCGATGAAGACAACAAACACAAGTTTGGGGCTGTCGATTGGTTCGTGACCAGGGTGAGTCTGACAATAAACCAGTAATAGCAATTTGCTCTTCTCATCACGAAAAAAGGCCGTCATGCACGGCCTTTTTTCGTTCGCACTTTACTTCGGTAAAGAGATAGGGTTTAATCGAATTTTTCTAATCCGAACAATGTGGCGCGCAATCCACCCAACAGCCTGTATAGCCATTAATCGTGCACCAACAACCATCTGTACAACACCCGTTATTATGTAAGAAACCTTCATGCCAGGTTTCGCCAACCGGGCATTTCAACAGGCTTGGCACAATGATGTCTATTGTCGTGTCATAGAGCGGACAACCATCAAACTCAATTTCTACACCCCAAGAGCCGCTTGGGCCCGGGAAATTTGGAAACAGGCAATCCATTCGTGCCGGGTTGTTCGGCGATACCATACACATTGCTGTGACCGGGGCTGATCCTTCGCGCGATAAATTCACTGAATAAGAAGGAAGAAGCAGAGACATATCGTTCGTTATACTGATAAATAAATCTTTATTATTCGGGGCAAACCAATAGTTGATTTTGGAATTCGCGAACGAATCCGCTGCATCAAATGCACATTTATCCACCGGTTCTTCTGCAACCGTAATCGAGTATTCCAAAAATTCTTCAATTCGACAGACAGGATTTTCTGGCCATTCCCCCTCTTTGAATACTTGGCGGCTAAACTCATAAGTATAGGTTCCTGCTGGCAATTCACCTACCCTCGGGATTCGTTCAATCAAACAGAAAAACTGGTCGGGTTGGGCACCCGGAGTTTCAACATGGCAACCCGTATATCCACCCGTTATCTGAGTATTGTGATAGGCTTGTGTGGTCAACACAACTTCATATATGGTATTTGGATCATCCTTATGGTAAACCTTGAAGATCCTCGCGTTTCCTTCGATCATGATCAATTCAGGCGGCCAAACAAAGACAAGACGGCCAAACACAGAGTTTCCATCTTTATATTCAGGGTTAACTATGCTGATGGGGACATCAGAAAACAGATCACAAAAAGTGGATGGGTCCACCACAATTGCCAGTCCATCTTCCACATTGCCATCATTTCCGTTCTCTCCGTTCTCTCCGTCCTTACCGTTCTCTCCATTCTCTCGATCGTGTTCAATATTCAATATTATTTGCTGAATGGAATCAGGCAACCGGTTGATCACACTTTCAGGAAGATCCACGACATCGAACCAGATTAATGCAACACAGATCAACATGGACGCCAATATGCCAACAAGAATCCAAAGTGCCCAATTGGATTGCTTCTTTTGATCCTGTTTGATGATGATCGTAGGCGAAGACCCGGAGGATGTGCTGGAACCCCGTTCTTCCTTCGCGGGGGATGAATTATCGCGCGGCCTGACTTGCTTTCTTTTTCCTTTGGTCTGATCCGTATCAGCGTCTAGTGATGCCCCGCATTTGACACAGAAAATACTTTTCGATGAATTCTCATGGCCGCATTTTGGACAAATCGCTTTCTTGCTAACCTTTTGACCACATTGATCACAAAAAAGATCATTCTTTCCAAGGTCCTGACCACATTTTGAACATTTCATTTTGCTTCCTCCCAATGGGTCTAGATGCGGGCTTGATCTTCTTTACCATCCACCAAAGATTCCCGGGGGGAATTGATGCTACTGATAATGTCGAGGAAAATGACACCCGGTGGATCGATACTCTTTGCGCAATGTCTTAACAATTCCATCGCAGCTGTACCCAGATCAATCGACTCACGATTTGTTAAATTTCCTCAAGGCTTTGAGCACGAAACTACTCAAAAACAAAATTACAAAATTTGCTCAAATTGGTTATATTAATTCTAACAAATTTTCACCTGAAAAACAAACCCAGATGATTTCGAATGGCATATGCTTTGCGGCGAAGTCCGCACCGATGTGGGGACGATTGATGAGACGAACTATGGGTATACCAATCAGGAAATCATCCCGTCACTTGGGCTCATGGACTACAACGCAAGGATGTATGACTCGAAACTAGGGAGGTTTATTCAGCCAGACTCAGTTGTTGCTGAACCGGGTAGTACCCAAGGGTTAAATAGATTCTCTTATGTTGGTAATAACCAACAAAAAACACAGATCCGACGGGACATTTCCTTATCACAATGGGTATGGCTGTTGCCACTATGGTCGTTGGTGCGGTTATTGGCGGGGTCATTAGCGCAGTTACGCAGAAGCAAGAAACTGGCTCAATCGATGTTGGAAAAGTAGCTATGGCGGCAGTCGAGGGAGCATTGATTGCAGGAGCTGTTGTACTTGCCGCAATGGCAGTATCTATTGCTGTAGCGGGTATAACGGCGGCTATCGGTGTAGGTTCTACTGCTGCAGGAGCAGCATGCAAAGATGGTGATTGTGGAAATGAGTTAGAAGCTGGAGGAAAATTAATTAGTGGAGCGAAGGTACCATCGCAAGGTTCTTCCCTTATGAGATACATGTCAGAACAAGAATTAAATGTAGTAAAAAATGAAGGATTTTTACGGGGGCAAAATTGTAAAGGCCCTACATTTATGACAGCATATTTTTACGAAACAGCTACTGGGGCAGCATCACATTTATCGTTACCAAAAGTGCAAGAATATGGCGTAGAATTTAGGAGAATAAACAATCCACCTATGTCTTTAACAAATATGGTTCAACCAGCTTTTGGGTGGTCAGGGGGTGGAACCGAGGTTTATGTAACAGCGCCCGTTCAAGTTCAATTATTACACTATTGGGAGTTAATGAAATAAATGAATTCAATTGTCTCTCATAAAGCTTTTCTTTTAGGAATCGAGGCAAATTGGGATTCATATATTGAGATCCAAGTAAAGTTCTTAAGAATAGTAAAAAGAAAGGCATTAAAATACGCGGTATTTATTTCTGATCAAACAAAAGATTTGTATTATTTGAGTCCAAGGTATGTAGAAACACAGATCGAAGATTTAATTTATCGAGATGAGACCGTAGTGAATATTTCGAAGATTGATGCCAACTCATATCAACAAAATGGATTTAGTTTGAACGCTCTTGGAATGTTAAAGAAAATCCAATAAAAATACCTATATGATCGAGGTTTCACTTCGAAAATAGGCCCCTGGTAGTCATATGAGTGGTCTCAGACACGAGCGCTTGCGGTCTACCTGCACTTGCTGTTTTTACATGTATGCACCCCCGAGCGGTTTTTGGGAGAGGGGCAACATGAATTACCGCGTTGAAGATGGTCTGACCTACATCCAATCGTACAACGCCGAAAACCGCATCATGGGTGTGGTACTTACCAGTGGAGATTGCGATACATTACCTCTCATCGACGAGATCAAACTCCGGGCATTCACCTATGATGGCGACGGTTGCGGTCTACCTGCACTTGCTGTTTTTGCAAGTGTGAACCCCCGAGCGGTTTTTGCGAGAGGGGAAATAAGGTCAAGCAGGTATATACTGATACCAGCAGTGACAACACCTTAACAACACACTATTATGCCGGCGGGTCGTCAATATTTTTCAAAATATTTGCGGGTATTCATATGTATATAAAAGATTTGAATAAGTATGGTAAAGGGGAAAATGCAAATACTACTCGCGACGGTAATACTATCACTTTTAATACTCAGACAAATTGGCAACGTTGGAGTGTTGTTCACGAACTTGGGCATGCATGGGATTTTAGGAACGGTGGGCAACTTAGTACAGAAATGGCAAACCATATGGGAGCAAGTTTCCTGAATTATAAAGCCCACCAAAAATATCCGAGTGACCCAAATTATTGGTATGATCCGGGATTTTCTCCTCCACCATGTGGAGTAGATGACAAGTTTATTAGTGAAGAAGATTTTTTTGAAGCAGTCGCTGCCTATGTCTATGGTTATTATGCAGGAGAAAAGGCAGCAAAAAAAAATTACCCATACAATGACCCAAATAGAGATTATTCATACGCCTCATATTACGATACCCCACGAGGACAATATATTCATGACTTAATTGCCAACTACCAATAAGAGGGATCATGATGAGAAAAAATGCTTCTCAACCTACAAAAAAAACTATTCAACGGATCATTATTTTATTGGTGGTTATCTTTATGCTTATTTTTTATCTAAACTTTGACTCACTAGCTCAACTTTTCTCGAGTCTATCTCATTTTGGAAAAAATGAGATGGGTTTGTTATCAGATAATCCTTGTAGTATTCCTTGTTGGCAAGGGATTACACCTGGGGAGACATCAAGCCGTGAAGCAAAAGCAATAATTCAAAACTCCCCTTATATAAGGGAAGAGACAATCGAATTTGGATATAACATGGATTTTGGGGGCTGTACATGGAATTGGAAGGGTCATGGTAAATTTCAAGAACCAACCATATCATGGAAGAATGGAATTGTTACTCAGCTAGAGATTACCACTCTTTTTTATTTTTCAGTTGGTGATGCAATTTACAGATATGGAGTTCCAAATGCTGTTAATGTAATTCAAGGAGGAATCCCCGAAAGTTGGTATTGGATTGTGACCTTATATTATCCTGAAAAAGGATTTGATCTTATTGCACATACAAATAATGGAAGCAATATACTCGACGCTTCGACTGAAATTGGTGTTTTTGTTCTTTATGAACCGAAAACATTGGAAGAACGAGCTTTAGAAATTGGTTATCCGCAAAAATCAATAGACTCAATTGGCGAAAACAGTTCGTTATTTTTCTGGAATGGTTATGGTAATGTGATCGATTTGTATGGTGCTATATCCGATTAGACATTTATCATGGAAATACTCATTGTGGGTCATTTTTTCATTTGCAAGTAGTAGATGCTGTCTTGAAAGTCAAGAAAGAGATTGCAAAAGGTTGAGATAATTTGGGTCAAAAGGACGGCCCGTTTTTAAAACACCAAAACCAAGATGTAGTAGTTTGCGCATTGCAACGCCAATCACCTCCATTGGTCTGAGACCCGATAGAGATGATTATTCAAAGTTACAGGCTTTTTGCCCATTACTATATTCACCGTCGTCTCTGTGCAGCTCGGCGCTATGGGTTTGGATGCCGGCATGAGCGGTTGCGGTCTACCTGCACTTGCTGTTTTTGCAAGTGTGCACCCCCGAGCTGCGGTTTCGCGGTCTTTACGCCCTTTTTTTGAAGGTTGCGCCCCGAATGTTCTTTGTGAGGGGTCTGCGAGAGATGCATCACATACCTGCAAGCCTACAACTTTCACTGAGATTTTTTACTCACTGTTCTTTGATGAGTAGATGATCCATTGTTTGATCGGCTGGATGCTGAAACATTTTGTTTCTTAGCTCGTAAATATAGTAACTTGGTGCAATTATTGGGGCCTGCAAAATAGTTTACGGGAATGATCACGCCTGAAAGGAGAACAAGTGAACCTCAAGTTAACTCATCTCGTTGATCTACCAGCCATTGAGGTTGAGATCAAATATCCTAAAATGAACGGTACGGTCGAAAAACTCATCAGGCGGGTTGAATCGGTCAATCATGTCATCATTGAGAATGATAATGGCAGGCAATACCGTATTCTCTATGAGGATATTCTCTATATAGAATGCATTGAGAAGAAAACTTTCATCTACACTGCCAGCCAGGTGTTTCGCTCTGAACAGAAATTGTATCAATTGCTCGATGAGCTTAAACCTTATGAATTTGTTCAAATTAGCAAATCTTGTCTTCTGAACATCAATATCGTGGAAAGTTTTCAGGCGCTGGCAAACAGCCGCATCGAGGTGAGGCTGCAGGACGGAGAAAAACTGAACGTCTCCAGAAAGTATCTGCCAGAGATAAAACGGATGTTATCAGGCGAGGAATGATCATCATGAAGAATTTTTTTAGAGACCTTTTAATCAATTTTGCCATTGTGGTCATTGTGGCAACCATTGTACCCGCCATTTTTAATGGCAGTTGGGATTTATCCCTATTTATCCTTCAACTGTTGTTGATGATAGTGGTGGTGCGG
>CAYWCH010000115.1:0-5093 GCA_964456715.1 uncultured Anaerolinea sp.
GGTCAATAATAAAAATTGGGGATCGAATTGTCTGATACCAAACACTGTCACTATCCCTCCAACCAAGATCATTAAGCCAAACTTGTCCAGAATTTGTAATAAATAAAGTGGAATAATAATCAGGAAATTCATCTGGAAGAAATATTGGTTCGATACTATTTTTCTCTGGCAAATAGCGTGTAATATGAGTTCCTGATTTTTCTTCTCCATATAATATAAAAATGGTGCCGTCTGGCGCAATACCAGTCATTGAGCTCGATAATAGAGTTGAAACATACAGATCTGGGAGAAGAATCATACGTCTTAATTCATTGTTCTTAGGATCGTAACTCATAATCCCTACGCCATTGACAAAGATCCAAAAAATTTGTCTTTTGCTATCAAACAATATCTTGCTAATCGGGAGATAAGGAGAACCTTCAAGTTTACTAAAGTCTGAATTTTCTTCAGAGTATTTAGCAAGTAGGTGCCCTTCTTTACCATAACCATCAGCCAATACGTCTCCATTTGCCAACTCATAAACACTAAAAACAAACGCACTGCTTCCTTGAATGTTTGCGTCCACTTCTTTCCATTTTTTCTCATGTGTATTGAATATCAATATTTCCGCTTTTTCAGGACCAGACGTGATAAATGAGTCAAACCACCAATCGCTAATAAACCAGATCTCATTTTGACCGGTCTGGTTTTTTCGTGTGAGAACAGGGACTGTTACGTTGCTCCTGTCGGGTAATGGAGATGCCTCAATCCAAGGCGACAACGGATATATATCTACTTTTGCTTTCGATAAATTGTCTGGATTTCCATATGGGAAGGCAAAATTATATTTGGGTTGAATGCATCCGTCCTGAATATCTGATTGTTCTGTAGATTTTATTAGTTTTGAACAACCGCTTGCGCAAATAACAATAACGAACGAAATTATTGCGACCACTAGCCCAGCTTTCGTTATTTCCATTATGTTCTCCATTCAATCATTGCATGAAAATTCGACGAAGAATATCCCTGCATGATTTGAAGTGTGATCAATAGGTCAGGATGGTGCGTTGGAAACTCCGTCGACTGAATGTCGTTGGTTGACGGATGGCACGTTTCCAACGGCACCCTACGGTTGATCATGTGGTTTCGATTCCGACGAAACCGAAAATTTTCCGGTATGGGGAATCATAAGCTTATTGTGTGAGGACGACCTGGTCTTTGCCGCCGTGCTTGCCCTTGTAGAGCGCCTGGTCGGCTTTGCGGATCGAGCCACCCACACCTGATAAGGAATCGCATTGCGAAACCCCAAGGGTGACAGTCACGGGGATATCTTTCTCGTGGAATACAAATGGGGTGTGGGCGATGCGGTTCTTGATCTTTTCGGCCACCATTTGTCCCTGCAGACCCGCGGTTTCAGGCAGCATGATGAGGAACTCGTCGCCACCCCAGCGCGACACCTGGTCCGTTTTGCGCAGACACAGGTGGATGAGGTGGGCCAGGTTGATGAGAACGAAATCACCGCCATCGTGGCCGAAGATGTCGTTGATCTGCTTGAAGTTATCCACATCCACCATGATCAGTGAGAAGGGTTTGCCGCCCTTGTCGACCAGTTCCTTCTCGTGTTCGATGCGGGTGGTCATGATGCGGCGGTTGATCAGGTTGGTCAGCGGATCGGTGTTGGCCATCATGACGATACGTTGATGCGAGAGCAGCCTCTCCTTTTCCTCATTCGAATCTGCCTTGCCGATCAGGAAACCAATAAGTGCCAGCATAATGCTGACACCAATGAGATTGGCGGTAAAAAAGGTGCCCGATTGCATAACTCCGTAAGGTGCGATGATAATATTCATCTGCATCAGGATGACAAGAAAGATGATCGACAGAACCAGCAGGATACCGCTCGTCAAACGCCCCAACTTCCTAATGGTCGTATTGTAAAAATTTAGTGGGATCGCGGCCACGAGAAGAAGGTAAAATCCCCCTTCCAGGCCGGTGGTGATCGTCGTTGAATAGGAGAACAGTACAAGATCGACCATACCAATAATGAACGCGGTACTCTGATGATCTGATATACAAAGAGCGAAAACGATCAGCCAGATAAGCAGACTGAAGAGAGTATAGTAAAACAATCCGGCAAAGCCATAACTCCAAAACAAAATCAACAGGACGATACGCAGCAGGACATTCACAACAGAAAATCCTGTCAACGCTTTCCAAAATTTTTCAAATCCTGCCGATATTTCCATCCTACCCCACCGATTGCTTTGAAGAATCCAGCCAGCCCATCAAAAAAACCACGGCCGGAGCGCAAGCCCCGATAAGTTCAATTCAGTTTTCTGAATTTCTTTAAATTTCCACCTTGCTCTAATTATAGACAGAAAAGAAGGTCTGACCAATCAACCGGAAAAATATTTATGAAAATTTTATATTTGTAATTTTTTCCCGCTGGGCAAAGTCTTCCCTGCCGTGCTGATGGGCACATGCTATAATCCAGCCATCAGGTGAACCATTGACACAGAAACAGGCACGCAAGATCTCATCCAATGATAATAAAGCCTCCCCGATCCGCGAGAAGGTCGATGAGGGGTATGAGCTTGCCGTGTCTTCAGGAAAACTGAAGCGGGTAACGATCTCTCTGGATCCTGATGCGGCCATTGAAGTGACCATTCATAAGAAAAAATCCGATGGAACGATCACACCTGGCCGGAAAATCAAATCAACGAATACCGAACGACATTTTCAAGGCATCATACCGATCCTCAAATTCGACCGTATAAACTGGACAGGAGTGCTGATTTTCGCAGCGCTGCTGGTTTACCTGCTCAGCCGGTTCATCGCCCTCGATGATTTTCCGATCTATTTCTTCTCAGACGAGGCTGTTCAGACCGTGCGCGCCAACGAACTGATGAAGAACGACATGTTCGGTGAAGGGGAAGAATTCATGCCCACCTACCTGATCAACGGCGGGCAGTACAACCTGGGCACTTCGGTGTACATCCAGATGATCCCCAGCCTGATCTTCGGTGATTCGATCTGGGTGACGCGCGGCGTCTGCGTGCTCTTCAGCCTGCTGGCCGTGCTGGGGGTGGGGTTGGCGGCGAAGAACGTATTCAAATCGCCGCAGCCGTATCTTTATATCCTGTTGTTGAGCGTGATCCCGGCCTGGTTCATCCATTCGCGGACGGCCTTCGAGACCGCGCTGGCCGCATCGTTCTACTCCGCCTTTCTATACTGTTATATGATGTACCGGGAGGGGAAAATCGGTTACCTCTACGCAGCGGGTGCGTTGGGGGCACTGACCTTTTACAGTTACAGCCCGGCGCAAATGGTAATGGCAGTCACCGCTGCGGCGCTTTTCATCTCTGACTTCCGGTATCACTGGCAGCATCGCAAATCGGTGCTGATCATGCTCGGCACCTGTGCCGTGATGGCGCTACCCTACATACGCTACCTGGTCAACCATCCCGGCGAGAACGCGCGTCATCTGTTGATCTTGAATTCCTACCTCATCAAATCAACCCCGATATGGGAGAAGATCGGCACCTATTTCAAGCTCTACTGGCTGAATCTCAACCCGTCATACTGGTTCTTCCCGAATGACGTGGACCTGATCAGGCATGTGATGAAGGGTTACGGCAACCTGGGGTTGTGGACACTGCCGCTGGTGGTGCTTGGTTTAATCAACCTGATTTCGCGCGTCAAAGAGAGCCCTTACCGCGTGGTGCTGATCGCGCTGCTGGCCGCGCCAAGCGGGGCGGCGCTTACCGGGCAGGGAGTGACGCGGGTGTTGTTCATGGTCATCCCGGCCGCGCTGCTGGCAGGTTTGGGGATCGACATGGCCGTTCACTGGCTGGCAAAGTTGCGCGTCGACCGCCGCGTCAGTGCCGGCGTGTGCCTGGCAGCCCTGGTCGGGCTCAACGGCTACATGGTTAATGATGCGGTGAAGAATGCCCCCAACTGGTTCGCTGATTACGGACTTTCGGGCATGCAATACGGCGCCAAACAGGTTTTTGCAGCCGCAATCGATTACATGGACGAACACCCGGATGACAAGCTGATCATTTCCTCGCAATGGGCCAACGGATCGGATACGCTGGGGCGGTATTTCATGACCAAACCCTACCCGTACGCCATGGGAAGCATCCAGGCCTGGCTTGACAAGCAATTACCGTTGGATGACTTTTATACCTTCGTTGTTATCCCGGAGGAGATGAAGACGATCCAGCAATCGCCCAAGTTCAAATCCATCCGGGTTCTGCAGACAATTCCCTATCCAAACGGGCAGACCGGTTTCTATTTCGTCAAGGTAGCCTACGCGGATGATATCGCCGAGATATTTACCAAAGAAGTTGAAGCGCGCCACCAGTTGACGAGCGACATCACCAACCTGCCAGATGGCACCGAGGTGACCGTGGAACACCCCGCTTTGGACATGGGTTCGGTGCGCGACCTGTTCGACGGCAACCCGGCATCGGTGGTGCGCAGCGCAGAAGCCAACCCGATGGTGCTAAGGCTGCAATTCACCAACCCACCCAGCTTTTCGTCGATAACACTGCGAATCGGTGGTGGGGCAACCGAGATCATCGTCACGGTGACTCCGGCTGACGGAAGCGAGCCGATCAGTTTTAAACAATTGCTACCGGTAGCCGGCGATTACCGCAATGTAACGTTCTCGTTCAACAAAGAGATCGCCATCAAGGAGATAAGCATCAGCATCCGGAACACCGAAAGCGGTGAACCCGATCACGTGCATGTATGGGAGATCACCCTGCAATGAAAAAAAAGCGCCCGTTCCTGCTGTGGCTGATCTGCTTCTTATTTTTGTTTGGCGCGTTCGCAGAATTGCTTAAGGCCATCGAAGCGATCCGATCATGGAACATGCTGATTGCGGTCCAATACCAGCCGGGCCCGGTGTACCCTTTGTTCTTCGGAGCGCTCTTCTTTTTGCTGTTCCTGACGGCTGGCGTGCTGCTCTGGCTGCGCTCCAACTGGGCTCCCGGCTTCGGAGCAAGCGCGGCACTGCTTTTTTCACTGTGGTTCTGGCTGGATAAATTCGTGTTGGCCGTCAACCCGCAACCAATTTCAAGTGAGGTGTTTAATCTCATTGTTTTCAT
>CAYWCH010000115.1:5103-5961 GCA_964456715.1 uncultured Anaerolinea sp.
TGAATGAGCAATTGTCAGGGAATGAAAAGAACCTGGCTGAAGGAGGGTCCAATGAATGAGAATCATCTGGAAATGGAAATCAAATTCTGCTTGAACGACCTGGCGTCTTTCGAGCAGCGGCTGCGCAGCATTGGCGCGAGCATGATCCAACCGCGCACGTTCGAGACAAACCTGCGTTTCGATACCCCCAAACTGGAATTGACCAAATCGCACCAGGTGCTGCGGCTGCGTCACGACCAGGCCAGTTACCTCACCTACAAAGGCCCGGCCACCTATGGCAAGACCGTCTCGATCCGCCAAGAGGTTGAGTTGGAGGTGAGCAGTTTTGAGGATACCGAAAAACTCCTGAACGCCATTGGTTACCAGGTGTGCGTACGTTATGAAAAATTTCGCACCAAGTATCAGCTCAACGGGTTGGAGATCGATCTGGACGAAATGCCATTCGGTAAATTCATCGAGATCGAGGGGGTGGAACCGGAATCGATCGAGCGGATGGCGCATACCCTGGCGATGGATTGGAACCTGCGCATTTCTGACAGTTACATGATGCTGTTCGAACGGGTCAAGAAGGCCAAGCGCCTCGATATTCCCAATCTGACCTTCGAAGATTTCAAAGAGCTCAACGTGACCCCGTCAGATCTCGGCGTGAAAGCAGCGGATATCGTCGCTTACCTCTGATCAACCATACGGATTCTTAAAAGTTCCGAAAAAATCATACTTGAATGAAGACACCTGCAAGCCCGGGTGCTATAATGATTTAAACTTATTTACGACCGATTCACCGATTGAGAGCCGACCGAATGTCCTTTGCCCACCTCCACGTCCACTCCGACTTCTCCCTCCTCGACGGCGCCTCCT
>CAYWCH010000115.1:5971-7739 GCA_964456715.1 uncultured Anaerolinea sp.
CCTCAAGGAGCTGGCCCGGCGCTGGCGGCCGGAACTGCTGGACGGCTTCAGCAACATCAAGAAGCTGGTGAAGCGCGCTAAAGAGATGGAGATGACCTCGATGGCCATCACCGACCACGGCACGATGTTCGGTGTGGCTGAATTCTTCTTCGCCGCCAAGGATGCCGGTATCAAGCCGGTCATCGGGCTGGAGACTTACGTCTCGGCGCGGCGCATGACCGACCGCGATGCCCAGAAGGATAAACACAGTTATCACCTGGTGTTGCTGGCTGAGAATGAAACGGGGTACAAGAACCTGCTCAAGATCGCCAGCGCTGCCCAGTTGGACGGATTCTATTATTATCCGCGCGTCGACCATGAGTTCCTGCGCGAGCACTCTCAGGGGATCATTGCCACAACCTCGTGCATGTCGGGCGAGGTGCCGCGGACGATCATGAACAAGGGCATCGAAGCCGGCCGGCAGATGCTGGCCTGGTATATCGACACCTTCGGCGCGGATAATTTCTTCATCGAGCTGCAAAGTCACAACATCCCCGAACTGCCTGCCTTGAACCGGACACTGCTCGACCTGGGCAAGCAGTTCAACCTCAAGACCATTGCCACCAACGATGTGCATTACATCAACCGCGAGGATGCACGCCTGCAGGACATTCTGCTGTGCATCCAGACCGGCGCACTGCTGACTGACCCCAACCGCATGCGCATGACCGGCGATACGTATTACCTGCGCTCACCGCAGGAGATGGCCGCGCTGTTCCCCGAGAACCCCGAAGCGCTGGCGACGACGCTGGAGATCGCAGAGCGCTGCAACGTGGACCTGGGCAAGAAGGGTTACCACCTGCCCAAGTTCGATGTCCCCGAAGGTTTCACCGTCGAGACCTATCTGCGCAAGCTGTGCGAAGAAGGTCTGGTACGGCGTTACGGCGACCGTGCCAGCGACCCCAAAGTGCGTGAACGTTTGGAATACGAGCTTTCGGTCATCCACCAGATGGGATTCGACGCATACTTCCTCATCGTGTGGGACCTGTGCCAGTATGCGGCGCAAAACCACGTATGGTACAACGCGCGCGGTTCCGGCGAAGGTTCGATGGTGGCTTACACACTGGATATCACGCTCATCGAGCCGTTGAACCACGGCCTGATCTTTGAACGGTTCCTCAACCCCAGTCGTATTTCCATGCCCGATATCGACCTGGATTTCCAGGATGACAAGCGCGGCATGATCATGGAATACTGCGCCAGACGGTACGGTGCTGACAAGGTGGCGCAGATCATCACCTTCGGTACCATGGGCGCGCGTGGCTCCATCCGCGATGTGGGCCGCGTGATGGACATCCCCCTATCTGAGGTGGACCGCGTGTCGAAGGCCGTACCAGCCATCCCCGGCAAGAGCCTGCCGCTGGTGGAAGCCGTGCAGGAGGACGAAGCCCTCAAGGCAATCTACAACGAGAGCGATTACATCCATGACCTGATCGACACGGCCAGCAAGATGGAAGGCGCGGTGCGCAACGCCGGCACCCACGCTGCGGGTGTGGTCATCACCGATGAACCGCTGGTTGAATATGCTCCGCTGCACAGACCGACGAGCGGCTCGGAAGATTCGCCCATCAAGACCGTGACCCAGTTCGAGATGAGCATCGTCGAGAAGATGGGCCTGCTCAAGGTCGATTTCCTGGGCCTCTCCACGCTCACCATCATGCAGCGTGCCTGCGACCTGATCCGCGAACGGCAGAACATCGACCTCAACCTTTACAATATCCCGCTGGAC
>CAYWCH010000116.1:0-2290 GCA_964456715.1 uncultured Anaerolinea sp.
CTGCGGCGGTCCTGGGCCCGGTGCTGGGTGGTTTGATCGTGGAATACACAGGATACGATTACCGTAACTTGTTCATCTTTGGGACGATCTTCCTGTTCCTTGCGTTTTTAACCATGCTGAAAGTCAAAGACAGGGCTCATGAAGAGAAGCTGCGTCTTGACGCAGCGCAGAAAGGATGATGTCTGAGTAGTCCGAACAAGTATCTTGCATAGGGCATGAAAAGACGTTATACTCTAAAAATGGTGGTACTAAACCACACATTTTATTTCCAATCTCTGTAGGAGGAGAAGCAAATGACCAAGAAGTTGTTCGCGATTTTGTCCGTTTTGCTTATCGCTTCGATGGCACTCAGTGCTTGCGCCAAAGCCACTGTAGCCCCGACTGAAGCACCAGCTGTTGCCACCACGGCAGCCCCTGTTGCAGCAACAGCCGAAGCCCCAAAATTCAAGGTCTGCCAGGTAACTGATACTGGTGGTATCGATGACAAATCCTTCAATGCAACCGCATGGAAGGGTGTCACTGACGCCCAGACCCAGTTGGGCATCGAAGGCAAATATTTGGAATCAAAGGAAGTTGCTGATTTCGAGAAGAACATCAACGCTTTCATTGATGAAAAATGCGACCTCATCATCACCGTCGGTTTCCTGCTTGGCGACGCCACCAAGGCTGCTGCTGAAGCACACCCCGACCTGAAATTCTCAATCGTCGACAACAGCTACGATCCCGCGATCGCCAATGTCGTTTCCCAGGCCTTCCAGACCGATGAAGCTGCATTCCTCGCTGGTTACCTCGCCGCTGGCGTTTCCAAGACCGGTGTCGTCGGTACCTTCGGTGGCATGAATATCCCGACCGTCTCCATCTTCATGGATGGTTTCTATCGTGGTGTCATGCACTACAACGAAGTTCACGGTACGACCGTGAAAGTCCTTGGTTGGAACCCTGACGATGAGACCGCTGGTTTGTTCACCAACGATTTCTCCGACCAGCAGAAGGGTAGCGACATGGCTACCTCCCTGATGGACGAAGGCGCTGACGTCATCCTCCCGGTTGCTGGACCTGTTGGTCTGGGCGCTGCTGCAGCCATCCTGGATCGCACCACTGCTGAGGCCCCGGTATACATCATCGGTGTTGATTCCGACTGGTACCTGACCGCCCCCGATTACGCCTCCATCGAGTTGACCTCCATTCTGAAGAACATGGACGTCACCACCCTGAACGTAATCAAATCCGCCATGGATGGCACCTTCACCGGTGGCAATTCCGTTGGTAACATTGCCAATGGTGGTGTTGGACTCGCCCCGTTCCATGATCTTGACAGCGTTGTCTCCGCTGAGCTCAAGGCCGAACTCGAACAGGTCAAGGCTGACATCCTCGCTGGCACCATCACCCTGAATCCTGTTTACAAACAGTAAGACGATTCACTGAACGATAAAGAGGCTGGAGAAAATCTCCAGCCTCTTTTCTTTTCCGATCCTTTCATATTCTTCCCGGCAATTATTAAAGGTTTTTAATTGTCTGATAACTAAACCACCTGCATGTGATAAAATTATTAAAATAAACCCATCCACAGAAACGGAGTAACTTATGGCTCCAATCCTTCAGTTAAAGGGGATCACCAAGCGATTCCCGGGTGTGTTGGCCAACGATCATATTGATCTGACGTTAAAGAAGGGGGAGATACTTGCACTGTTGGGCGAAAATGGCGCCGGTAAGACCACTTTAATGAATATTTTGTATGGTCTGTATCAGCCGGACGAAGGCGAAATCCTCGTTAATGACAAGAAAATCTCCATTAGTTCACCAACCGATGCAATCAACTCCGGTATTGGCATGGTTCACCAGCATTTCATGCTCATTCCGGTTTTTACCGTGACAGAAAACGTTATGCTTGGTTCCGAGCCCGTTAAAGCCGGTGACTTCCTGGATCGTTCCAAAGCAGCGGATAAAATCCACGAGATCTCCAAACAATATAAACTCGAAGTCGATCCGAACGATTATGTCAAGGACCTCCCGGTCGGTGTGCAGCAAAGAGTGGAGATCATTAAATTGCTCTACCGCAAGGCAGAGATCCTCATCTTCGATGAACCCACCGCTGTGCTGACTCCGCAGGAAGCCGATGAACTATTCGCGATCATGCGAGAGTTGACCAAACAAGGAAAATCGATCATTTTCATCACGCATAAGCTGCGCGAGGTTCTGGAAATTTCCGATCGCATTATGGTCATCAGACGCGGTGCTGTGGTGGGTGAAGCTGACCCGAAAACCGCGGACCGCAAGAAATTGGCCGAAA
>CAYWCH010000116.1:2300-7739 GCA_964456715.1 uncultured Anaerolinea sp.
TGATGGTCGGCCGTGCGGTCAACCTGGTGGTCGAGAAACAGGTTAAGAAACCAGGCAAACTCGTCTTGGATGTCAAAGATCTGGTGGTTACCGATAATTTCCATCAGATGGTTGTGGACCATGTTTCTCTTGAAGTTCACGCCGGACAGGTGCTTGGCATCGCCGGGGTTCAAGGGAATGGACAAACTGAACTGGTGGAAGTATTAACCGGCTTGAAGAAAAAACTCTCCGGAGATATCTTTTTTGATGGGAAGAATATATCCAATTCGTCTCCACGGCAGATCACCGAAATCGGTTCGGCGCATGTACCGGAAGACAGACAGGCGGATGGACTGGTTTTGCCTTTCCCGGTAGCCGAAAACCTGGTGTTATGCACTTATTATAGAAAACCTTTCTCGCACGGCGTACAGATGCAGTTTGAGAAGATCTATGAGAACGCGGACAAATTGATCAATGATTTTGATATTCGCACGCCGAGTTCTTTCACGCCGGTGGGTTCACTCTCTGGCGGCAACCAGCAAAAAGTGATCATCGCACGAGAACTGTCACGCCCGATCAAACTTTTGATCGCTTCACAGCCAACCCGTGGTCTTGACGTGGGCTCCATTGAGTATATTCACAAACGCATCATCCAAAAACGAGATGAGGGCTGCGCGGTTTTGCTTGTTTCGCCTGAACTCGATGAAGTTATCGAATTGTCTGACCGGATCGCAGTCATGTATCGCGGAAAAATTCTCGCGGTGGTCAATGCGAATGAGGTTTCAAAAGAAACCCTGGGTCTCTTGATGGCAGGAATCGTTCCTGAAAAGATCGAAAAAGAGACAAAAGCCGGTACAGTTGTGGAAACCACTTTCTAGAGAGGTGATCCATTGAATACCAAGAAAAACGAAAAACCTGATATTACAAAAACAGTCATCCAGGAAATTACCGGCAATAATAACGACAAGAAGCAAAAACGCAGCTTCTGGAAAACGATCGAGATTCCGCTCCTGGCTATCTTGACCGGTTTGATCATTGGTGCTATTTTGATCGCCTCCACCAGCGAAACCGTTTATGCCGCATTCGCCACCGGTTTTTGGAAAGGTCTGTGGACCGCCTTGAAGGAGATTGGAACTGCATACTGGGCTTTGTTCACCGGTTCGCTGGGTGACCCGGCTAGGATTACTGCAGCTTTCCAGTCGCACGATCCGGCGACCATTCGCAGCGCAGTCAATCCCTTTCTTGAAAGCCTTGTACAGAGCACCCCGTATATTTTTGCCGGATTGGCCTGTGCGTTGGGTTTCCGCGCCGGTTTGTTCAATATCGGTGTGGAAGGTCAATTGTTCATGGGTGCCGCTGCTGCCACCTACGTGGGTTATTCGATCACCGGTCTGCCGGGGTACATCCACATGCCGCTGGCTTTCCTGGCTGGTGCCCTGGGTGGAGCCTTGTGGGGATCTGTTCCGGGTATCTTGAAAGTGACCACCGGCGGTAATGAGGTCATCAACTGCATCATGATGAACTACATCGCCTACCGCGTTACCACCTGGCTGCTCACCGGCCCCATGACCCGTCCGGGAACGGGCGGCATGCCGATCAGCCCGCTTATTCAAAAGAGCGCGGAGATCCCGCAATTCTTCCAGACGCCAATCCGTTTCCATCTCGGCTTCTTTATTGCCCTGGGCTTTGCTGCCGTCGTTTGGTGGCTGCTGTTCAAGACCACCTGGGGTTTCAATCTTCGTACTGTCGGTAACAACCCCCGTGCCGCCAAATACGCCGGTATGAGTATTGCTAAAACCACCATCCTTGGCATGGCTGCCTCTGGCGCCTTGGCCGGTATGGCCGGAGCCAATGAGGTTTTGGCATTGAATCACTCAATGGCCATCGGTTTGTCATCCGGATATGGTTTCGACAGTATTGCCCTGGCCCTCCTCGGTAACAGTCATCCTTTGGGAGTTGTTCTCGCAGCACTGCTCTTTGGCATCCTCAAGAATGGCGCGACCAGGATGATGGTTGTTTCAACCATCCCCATCGATATCGTCACCGTTATTCAGGCGATGATCATTATCTTTGTTGCGGCACCCGCGATCATTCGTTCGATCTATCGATTGCGCAAGCCCGCCACTGAACCCTTACCAGCCATTACTCTTACTAGCATGGGAGGAGGTAAATAATGGCAACTTCAACCACCACCATTCAACGCGTAAAACTTGGTGAAATCTCAATCGCCCGCAGGATCTCCACCGGGATCATCGAGATTTTCGTAGGGATCTTCATCTATCTGGTTTTTGCCTCAAAACTCGCCGCTGACGTCACCACGAAATTTGTCATGACCCCGGGTGGAGTCAGTATTGGCAAAATGGCCGATTGGATCGTACCGTCCCGCCTAACCCTTATCATTCTTATGGTTGTCTGCATCCTCATTGGATTGTTCCAATTGATCAAAGGGTTTGGCAAAGCGACAAACGGATTAATGGGACTGGTATTTCTTTGCTTCATCTTTAGCTTCCTCACCTGGCAGGCCTCAGGTAAATCGTTGAACCTGGCGGGAATGCTCTCCAGTGCCGTACTGTTGTCAGTTCCCATTGTTTTGGGTGCGTTCTCAGGTATCCTTTGTGAGCGCGCTGGCGTTGTCAATATTGCCATTGAAGGCATGATGTTGATGGCAGCCATGATGGGTGCTTTCATGGGCAGCGTTTTGCACAGCGCCTGGCTTGGAATGCTTTGCGGTGTTGCCTCTGCCTTGTTGCTTGCGACACTTCATGCAGTGCTTTCAATTAAATACAAGATCGATCAAATCATTTCCGGCACGGTCATCAATATTTTTTCAACCGGTATGACCTCGTTCATCTCGCAGAAATTCTTGCAGGTACATCAAGAGTTGAACAATCCGGAAATGTTCAGCCGCATCACCATCCCGGGATTGTCCAAGATTCCTCTGCTGGGACCGATCCTTTTCAACACTAACTTCTATGTTTACTTGATGATCATTCTGTTGATCGTCATCCAGGTGGCGCTTTTCTCCACCCGCTGGGGTCTGCGCATGCGCAGTGTAGGTGAACACCCGAAAGCTGCTGATACCCTGGGTATCAATGTGATCAAAACCCGCTACATGGCAGTCATGTTGGGCGGTATCGTGGCTGGTTTGGGTGGAACTTTCTTTACCCTGGGATCAGTCGGACGCTTCGATGAAGTGATGACCGCAGGTAAAGGTTTCATCGGTCTGGCGGCCATGATCTTCGGCAACTACACTCCGGTGGGCGCACTCGGTGCCGGTCTGCTGTTCGGCTTTGCCGATTCGCTGGGATCAAAGCTCTCGCTGCTGGGTAGTGCAATCCCATCTTCACTCATGTCCACCGCACCATACTTGATCACCATGATCGTCCTGGCTGGATTCGTGGGCAAGGGACACGTTCCCGCCGCAGACGGCAAGCCATACGAAAAAGAAGGTTAATCCTTCGATCAGAATTAACATAAACCTGCCCTTGATACTTCGGGCAGGTTTTTCTTTTGATATAATGAGACTCAGTTTTTAAGGAGAAAGGGTCACTGATGTCTTCAATAATCGTTGAACATATATGCAAGAATTTCGGGACCGTAAAAGCGGTGAACGATGTCAGTTTTGAGGTGAGGCCGGGAGAGATCTTCGCCTTGCTGGGGCCGAACGGCGCCGGAAAAACCACGGCTATTCGCATCATTTTGGATATATTCAAACCTGATTCAGGAAAGGTTGAGATCCTGGGCGGGCCGATGGATGAACAGAAAAAGAACCGGATCGGCTATTTGCCGGAGGAACGCGGTCTTTACCAGGATATTCCGCTGGACCGCTGCTTGAATTACCTGGCCACCCTAAAGGGGCTTGACGCTGCGACCGCGCGCACGCGGATCGATGAATTTTTGGTTCGCTTTGACCTCGTGGAGGCAAAAAAGAAGAAACTCAAGGAACTGAGCAAAGGGATGCAGCAAAAGGCTCAGTTGATCACAGCCCTCGTTCACCAACCCGAATTGATCATCATTGATGAGCCATTCAGCGCCCTTGACCCCGTGAACACGCAAATGGTTAAAGACCTGCTGCGCGAGCAACGCGATCAGGGCAAGACCATCATTATGTGCTCCCACCAGATGCACCAAGTAGAGGAACTGTGCGACCGCCTGGTTCTCATCGACAGCGGTCAGGCATTACTTTACGGTTCTCTGGATGAAGTGCGCCGTAAATTCGCAAAACCCTCCGTGCTCATCACTACACCTGATCCCATGCCCGAAACCATCAAGGGAGTAGGCAGTATCGAAAAAGTCAATGGCGATCAATTGCTTCATCTCGTCAATGGCACGGAACCCAACGAGGTTCTTAAAACCCTGGTGGACAAGAAAATCAACCTGGAACGATTTGAGATCGCTCTGCCGACTCTGGACGAAATTTTCATCGAGGTGGTCAACAAGCGGGCAGGTGCACGGTGAAAAAATTCTGGCTGGTATTCGCGAATGAATACAAGCGCCATGTGATGCGCAAACGTTTCATCTTTGCGATCTTAAGTATGCCAATCTTCGTCGCATTCATCGGTGGAATTGGTTTCCTCTCAGTGTGGGTGCAATTTAACTTCAAACCGGTGGGTTACATCGCTCCGGCAGGTATGCTCGAAGATGCACAGCCGGTACCTGAAGAAGAGGATCAGATCTTCCATGCTGTACCGTTCATTCGCTACGCGGATGAAGAAGCCGCCTTCTCCGAATTGGAAGCGCAAAAGATCCAGGCATACTTTGTAGTCTCACCGGATTATATCCAGACCGGTGACGTCAGTTACATCAAGATCTCAAAGACCGGCTCAAACGTCGAGGATGATTTCTCAGCCTTCCTGCAGTACAACCTGCTGCGCAATAAACCCCAGGAGGTTTCGCAGCGCATCCTGGAAGGCACCAACCTGACTGTCCGTTCATTGGATGGCACACGGGAGATGTCTGTTAACAACTGGATGGTGATCATGCTTCCTATGATCGCGGGGATTTTGTTCCTGATCGCGGTCAATATCAGTGGAGGTTATTTACTACAGGCGGTGGTGGAAGAAAAAGAAAACCGCACCATGGAGATCGTTGTCACTTCGGTGTCTCCTTCTCAATTGATGGCAGGCAAGATCATCGCCGATATGCTGGTGGGGTTGACCGAGCTGGCGATCTGGATGGCATTCACTGTCATCGTTATCAAGCTTGCACCTACGTTATTACCCATTGGGGTATCAGCACCGATCGACGGCATGTCAATCCTTCTGATCGCGGCGATCTATCTGCCGGCGTTCATCATGATCGCAGCCGCAATGGGAGCAGTGGGCGCCACAGCCACCGAAGCCCGAGAAGCCCAGCAGGTCGCTGGTCTGTTCACACTGCCGATCGTGATCCCATTCTGGTTCATCACGGCGATCATGTTTGATCCCAATAGCCAATTGGCAACATGGTTGAGCATTATCC
>CAYWCH010000117.1:0-7722 GCA_964456715.1 uncultured Anaerolinea sp.
CAATTCATTCAGGTTCTTGATCCGGTGATCAGGTACCAGCAAGGGATCCTCGATCGCATCAGCTTTCTTTTTCAACTCATTCTTGATGATGATCGATTTGGCAAACCCGGCTTCCCTGGCAGCGGCTACATCACGGTTGGGTTGGTCACCCACGTAAGCACACCTGGAAGGATCCACCCCCATTCGTTTGGTGGCATCCAATAATATATTCGGGTCTGGTTTACGTTTGCCGATTACCGCCGAAAGGATGATTGTCTCAAAACACCCGTAAATGTGTAAATCCTTTAGTAAAGCGGGGACTTCAACCGAACTAGTGGTATTGCTGACCAATCCCAATCGATACCCGCGCCTGTACAAGCCAACCACCACCTCGTAAGTATCCGGGAAAACCACCCGTGTACTGAGAGAATCCCGGTAAAGCTGGTTCAATTTAACAGCGTTAGCCCGGACCAGTTCTACAGGCCAGTTGGGAAGCATCCACTGTGTCCAAAGCTCCTCTTCGCTGAGCTCTTTTAATGTTCTTTCTGCCCACTTCTTATACGCCTCGGCGCGTTCGGTCAGCATTCTGCCGAATTCCTCAACCGACGCGTCAGCCTTGAGCAGGTTGATGATCTGCTGGATGGCTTGATCCTTCTCTGCCTGGCTCACTTTAACCGAGCTTCGAAGCGTACCACCCATATCAAATAAGATTGCATCAATTTGTGTCGTCATTCTACTAATAACACCTTTGCCAAATAACTGTAGCCAATCAATCCATCAGTGATCCTCATGGGGTCAATCAGTTACTCTTTCACGGCTGCCGAGGATGGGAGTTTGCAGTAGTTCACCAAATTCGTCTACATAATAATCAGCCTTCGCACCCTCGTCGTAATTAAAGGCGATCGTCTGCAAGCCTGCGGCATGTGCACCATCCAACTCAGAGATCTTGTGGCCCACAAAGACTGCCTGGTCGGCTGTCAGGTTCAATTGCTTCAGGGCTGCGCAATAAATCTCCGGGAATGGCTTGACAACACCAATTTCCATTGAAGAGATGATCGAATCCCAGACGTTGCCAAACCCGCCGCGTTCAAACCAGTTCAGTTTGTTACTGATCGAATTCGCTGTATTTGTGATTATTCCCAGCAGAAAGCCATCTTCTTTAAGTTTAAGTAATGTCTCTTTGACCCCTTCAAAGAATTCGACGTCCAAATTTTCTTCTGCCAGAAGCTGTTTGCCGCGTTCGATCAATTCCGGATCTGAGATTCCAAGCAACTCCAGGTATCCAAGGTGGAATTCTTCATGCGCGATTTGCCCGGTGAATGCCTTAAGGGTTAACTCCTTCTTGCCCGGCAGGTGTGCCCATTTTTCCTCTAATCCGAGTTCTGCGAGGAAATTTTTAAATCTATTCTCTTTACGGGGACGATAGTATAAGATATCGCCTGCGTCGAATAATAACGCCCTGACATGAGATTCCGGTTCCCTTTGCGGAAGAGCCAAGTCCTTTTGCAATATATCGACCAACTCCGCCATGTTCAGTATATAGGCGTCCGGAACTGCCCCGGTGTCTTCTTCGCCGTGATCATAATCGTGTTGGATCTGCACGGCCAATCGGAATCCTGCTCTTTGCGCGCCGATGATATCACGCGCGATCCGGTCACCGACATAAACACAAGCACTGGTTGGTACATTCATCAAGCGGGCAGCATAATGAAATATGGAAGGATCCGGTTTGCGTATTCCATATTCGCTCGATAATACGATTGGATCGAAGAAATCCTTGATGCCGTATCTTTCCAGGTTACCCGGAACCTGACCAAGACTGTTCACATTACTGATCAAACCGATCTTTAACCCCATTTCTTTAATCGTTCTCAAGACAGCAGGGATTTCCGGTCTCATTTCACGATGATAGTAGTGGTTTTCAATATAAACCATCAACTTTTCAGAGACTTTGGAAATCTTCGATGTATCCACATCAAGTTCAGATAAAATGAACTCTCGCCAGACCTTTTCTGTAGGGAATTCGATCATGGTTTCCAGACAATACTCGTGGTATTTCTTTAAGCCACCCGACACCACTTCCAATAATTCTTCATCAGACATATGTAGATCAATATCGGCATCGAGCAATAACCTTCGGATGCCCGCCGACGCATTTACACGCATCTCTTGGGTAAAACCAAAAGTCTCGATCGTTCCGCCCATATCAAATAATACAGCTCGCAGTTTCATGAATCTCACCGCTCCAACAAAAAGAATGAATGAAAAAAGATGAATAATTCCAGAATTTTTGGGCACGGATTCAGTTGAGAATCCGTGCCCGATGTTTCAAGACCAGATTCTTAAACTACTTACCAAGGTTGATCAGATAGAAATCGCGACCACTGACCAGATTGTCATAAGCGAATTGCTCATCGATCATCCAGCTCATTGCCATCATTTCTTCCAGAGATTTCTGACCTTCCTCAACAACATAGGTTGAGTCGGTGAAGAAAGTTCCGAATTTCGCCCACGGATCGCGGCCTTCTTCGCTCAGGATGAAGCGGACCCATAATTTGGCAGCATTGGGATGCGGAGCTTGATTGATGATGCCAACATAACTCTGGGATTGAATACCAACGATCGGTTCGAGACCCCAGCAGGGTTCGAAGACCAGATTACCATCCTGGACATCCGGATAATTGGAGTAGGAACCCAATGCCAGGTAGCTTTCGGTCATACCGGGTGTGGCATAGGCAGCATCAACTTCATCGCCACCAGATTCAGGTGTGGGGCTGTTGGCTGCGAAGCGTTTAAGCCATAACCAACCAACAGTCGGGGTATCCTCATCAAGCACGGGATCGGTGCCATACAGACTTTTGTAAGCCTCGGTCATTGCTTCTTCATGTGCAACGATTGTGAGCAATTTGCTCAGGGTGGATGCATCATTCAGAGGATCCTCGATGAAGAATTTATCCTTCCATTCCGGATTGGTAAGTTCCCAGATGTTCTTGATCGGGCAGGTTTCATTGAGCTCGGAATTGTAGGCGAACACACTGGTACCAAGGCGGGTCATCACCAATGGATGAGTGTATTCATCGGGGATCTTGTCCACCATGTTATTGGGGAGGAAACGCCATACGTATTCATTGGGCATTACCTCGCCAACCAGATTGGCGCCACCGCTGCTCAGCCATACATCACCGGTGAAAGCTCCGGCTTTCTGCTCTTCAGTGGTCTTCAAGAGGACATCGTCACCACCAAGATCAAAGGCTTGCACATCGATCTCAGGGTACATTTCCATGAAGATTTCGGCTGCTTTTTCAACTTTGGAACTATTGGCATAAACCACCAAGGTTCCTTCTTCTTTTGCAGCAGCTTCAATGGCTGCCCAATCCTGAGTGCCGGTATCATAAGAGCCAAGTTGGTTGTCTTTTAACCATTGCTCTTTTGCGCTCAGTGTCGCATCTGTTGCGACTGCTGCATTCGTTGGCTTTGCGGCGTTTCCACAACTTGCCAAAAATGCAACCAACAGTATTGCTGTTACGAGTGTTACCAACTTTTTCATTTACCTTCTCCTTTATTGGTTGAGTAAGCCGGTTTTAAGAAATCCTGTTTTCGTTTATCTCTTGACCTCGATACTTCCTCCTCTACCAGAAGTTAGTAGGATTTATATTAAATTTTGTTGGTTACCAAATTTCCGGATGCTTTATCATAAAGGTTAATTGAATCAGCATCGAAAGATAGCCAGATCTTTTCATCCATCTTGATCTTGCTGACACCCATTTCACGCACGGTCATTTCCACATCGCCCTTGCGAGCAATGATCGTTGTTTCAGCACCGGACGGTAAAACGGAATAGGCACGAAATTCTGCGGCGTTTCCATTCTGGGTCGTAGTAACGGTGATATCTTCAGGACGGATGCCCAACACAACCTCACCAGTCTTATCGAAGGTTTGGGTTGAAACGATCACACCACCGATATCTACGATGTTTTTTCCAGTTATCCGCCCGGGCATGAGGTTGATTTTGGGATTGCCGATAAAATCGGCCACAAACAGGTTCGCCGGGAAATGGTAAACCTGATCGGGAGTATCCATCTGCTGGATCACGCCATCTTTCATAACCGCGATCTTTGTAGACATGGTCATGGCTTCAACCTGGTCGTGAGTAACATAGATGGTTGTAGCGTTGGAGACGTGGTGAAGCCGTTTGAGTTCAGTACGCATGTCCATTCTCAAACGCGCGTCGAGGTTTGACAAAGGCTCATCCATCAGGAACACCTTGGGTCGGTAGGCCAGCATACGTGCCAGTGCAATACGCTGTTGTTGGCCGCCGCTCATCTCGCGTGGATAGCGCTCTTCAAAACCGATCATCTGCATTTCAGCCAGTGATTCTTTGACCCGCTTATCCATCTCGTCTTTCGTGAGTTTCTGGATCTCAAGCGCGAAGGTCATATTTTTATAGACCGTCATATGCGGCCATAGTGCGTAGTTCTGAAAAACCATTCCCAGGTCTCTTTTACCGGATGGAACCGAGATACCCTTCTGCTGCGAATAGATCAATTTCTCTCCGATGTAGATTTCACCATCGTTTGGTTCTTCCAAACCAGCCAGGCAGCGCAGCAGGGTGGTCTTCCCACAACCTGATGGACCAAGTAAGGTAAGGAATGTTCCGGGTTCAATCGTCAGGCTTACATTGTTTACAGCGGCAAGATCGCCGAATTTTTTGGTGAGATTTTTTATATTGATAGTAGTTCCCATTTTTTTGCTCCTTACACTTTCGCTCCGAGACCTTTGGCCAAACTACCGCCGCGGAATCGACTGATGATGAAATTACCGATCAAAACCAACGCAATGAGAACGAGGATCACCGCGTTTGCCTGTTGCTCGCAGCCATTCTCCTGATAGCGCATGGTCATACTTGACAACACCTGCGTGGTCGGGGTCACCAAAAGGATGATGAGTGATAACTCACGCATAGTAGAAATAAAGTTGAGCAGGAAACCCGAGACAAAACCTGTGCTGGTCAGCGGGAAGATGATTCGCTTGAATCGCAACCAAGCGTTGGCACCGGCGATAGCAGCTGCTTCCTCGAGTTCCTTGCTTACCTGCAGCATGGCTGAAACACCTGTTCTCGCCGAAAACGGCAGATGTTTAGCCACCGAGACGACCACCAAAATCGCAAAGGTTCCATAAAGTGGGGGTATGAATAAAACGCTTTTCGTGAACATCGAGATATAAACCGCGCCGAATGCAATGCCGGGAATCACATACGGGATAAAGGACATCTGCTCCACAATTTTTGACAGTCTTGTCCCTCTGCCCTTGACGATCGCATATCCGAGAATCACACCAATTATCGATGTGAATAGCGCAGTTAATACAGAAAGCCGGATGGAGTTCCAGGCACCCATATAGATCTTGGGATTGTAGAAGATTCCGGGTTCACCGCTGTTGATCTTGATATCACCTTTACCGATCCAATACGCCAGGGTGAAATTATCCAGGCTGTAGTTGCCTGATCGCAGCATGAATGTGCTGTATAGCAATACAACGATCGGCAGAATGGCAATGCAGAACTGGAAGATCATCACCACGGTGGTGAGAAAACCCTTCCAATTGCGCAATTTGATCTTCTCAGCCTGGAATCCACGTCCACCGATGGTTTCATAACTCTTTCGGGTACCAACGACGCGCTGATTCAAGTAAACGGTGGTCATCGCAAAGAGGATCAGAACGATGGCCAGCACAAAAGCATCGCCGTAATTGCCCAGACCGGTATCAGATCGCAGCATGGTTGCCAGTGTATAGTACTTCACCGGTACACCCAACACATTCGGCCCGCCGAAGGTTCCCATCGTCTTTGAAAAGGTCATGATGAAACCAGACATCAAGGCCGGGATAATCAGAGGGAACGTGATCTTGGTCATCACACGCCAGCGGCTCGCACCAGCAATTTCTCCAGCCTCCTCAAGTGAAGAGTCAATCGAAAGGAAAGCAGCTGAACAAAAGAGGAAGAAGAAAGTGTAATAGTGAAGCGCGCTGCATATGATGATCGGGACAGCGCCATAAGCCAGCCAATCGGGTGTAACGACTCCGGTAACAAACTCGAACAGACCTGGCGTTCCACCTGTTGTGTGGTTTTTGAAAACGACCTCCCATGCCATGGCGATGGTCCAGGAAGGCATGATATATGGGAGGGTTGCCAAAAAGTGAATGGTATTGGTGCCCTTCATGTCGGTTCGAACGACCATCCACGCCATGAGACCACCAATGAGCAAGGCCAGAGCCGTTGCTCCAAATGAAATCGTCAGTGAATGCACCAACGGTTGGTAGGTCATGATCTCACCGATCTTACCGGTAAGCATTCTGATCCAGTGATAAAGGGTAAAATCACCAACTTCAGCGTCTTTAATGACCTTAAGGTCCATACTCTGGACTGTGATTGTGGTCATCAGCATACGATATAGTGGGATGATGACCATATAAATCATCACAGCCAGCATGATCAGGGAAAGAAGAACCTGAGGGCTGGAAACCCAGCGAATAAAGCGGCGTAAAGTCGCTTGGGCTTTTTGACCCGAATCTTGATTATTTACAGCACTTACAGACATTTCTTTTCTCCTGTGTCGAAGCAAAATCTGTTGCCCTTGGTGCTTAGAAACCATATTTCATAGTTGAAAAATGAGCATCACCTGAAATCAGGTGCATTAAACCACTTCCTTCGATCTACCTCCTTGATGCGTAATTTGAAAGAAGAAAAACCGCAGAACAGTAACTATTGGCTTTTCGTAAATCGTTCTCGTAACTGATCGAGCCTGTCCAAGTGCTCCATGACTTTCTTTTCTTCGTTGGCAACCGATAACATTAAAGTATTAATGATTGTCATCGGCACGACCAGCGAGTGGAACTCAGACATCGGCCCGCGTTTGGCAGCTAAAATCACATCAGCCTGCCTGCCCAGGATCGATCCCAACGTATCGGTAAGCATGATCACCGGGCAATGAACTTCATTTGCAAAATCCAAAACAAATTGCTGTGTGGAGGAAACGTCGAAGAAACAGATCGTGAAGAGCAGATCCTCTTTTGTCATCGATAATAGTGAATCAAGGATCTCACGCCCACCGGTTTTGAGTGGGATCACCTGGTAACCAAAACGGGTGAGACGAATCTCGAGCAAGTCGACCAATGAAACTGAAGGGCCGACCCCAAACACGAAAAGACGTTTATGGGTTCTGATCAATTCAACCGCCCGTTCCAATTCCTTACGGTCCACGCTCTCGATCGCCTGAGTCATGTAATCAATATCTGAAGCAACCAACTTTTCGAACACGTCCCCCGTTTCACGTAAATCTCCCAACCGCCCGCGCAATCTTGCTGAATGGGTCACCCGCTGTCGATAGGAGTTCTGCAGTATCTTGCGCATATCGGGGTAACTGTCAAACCCCATCGATCGGGCGAACCGGACGATCGTCGCCTCACTTAATTCCAAATTGCCGGCCAATTCTGCAGCAGACAAAAACGCGCATTCTTCCTGATGCTTGCGTAAATAGTTAGCAATCCGTTTTTCGCTCTTGGTTAACTGATTAAACTGCTCAGTAAGGACCTGGTTGAAATCGATTTTGCTGTCTGTATCCTTTACGTCCATCGGGCTGCCTCTTGTACAGAATTTGGCCGTCTAAGATTCATTTTCTATTTTTTTGAAATATTTCTTGCATTTGAAATATAATACTGCAAACACCCATTTTTTGCAAGCAGTTA
>CAYWCH010000118.1:0-5227 GCA_964456715.1 uncultured Anaerolinea sp.
CTCGAAGGGAAGAACGGCACTTTCGACCTGATCCTGGCCGCGGAAGTACTTGAGCACGTCGATGATCTGGAAGGCACGATGAAGCTGTTTTACGACCTGCTCGAACCAGGCGGCCGGTTGATCATCTCCGGTCCCACCGAGAACATCCTCTACAAGATCGGCCGCAAGCTGGCCGGATACTCCGGCGAATATCACGTCCGCAATGTCTATACCATCCTTGAGGTGATGAAGAAGTTCTTCAAGGCGCGCAAGATCGCAACGATCCTGCCCGTACTCACGTTTTACGAAGTTTACGAGTGTGTCAAATAAAATGAAAAACCGGACTGCGCAGTCCGGTTTTATTTTTGCGTGATCGAATCCAGCAGTCGCTGTGGATCCGCTTCGGCGCTGAAGGAGCGCAGGTCGCTCTCGCGGATGTATTGCTCTTTGTCAGCGCGCTCGATCCAGGTCAGCAGACCATCGAAATACCCCTTAACGTTGAGGATGCCGATCGGCTTGCGGATGAGGCCGATCTGCGTCCATGCCAGCACCTCGGTTAGCTCGTCGAGGGTGCCCAGCCCGCCGGGGAGGATAATGAAGGCGTCGGCCAGCTCGTTCATGCGCGTTTTCCGCTGCGGCAGCGTGTCCAGGATCTCCAGGGCGAGCAGCCCTTCCATCCGCGAGGAGTGTATGGCTTCATTTTTATGTGTCACCCCGATGACCCTGCCCCCGCCTGACAGCGCGCCCTGCGCCACGGCGCCCATCATCCCGGCGCAGCCCGCCCCGTAGATCAGCGTGAGCCCGCGTTGCGCGATCAGCTCCCCCATCCGGCTGGCAGCCTCCAGGAAGGCCGGGTCGGGTGACGCGGAGGAACCGCAGAATACGCAGATCGAATGGATGGCCAAAGTCATGAATACCTCAACAAAGATAATTTATTTTAACCCCAAACCGCAGACGGCGGGCTGATTCGCGGCTGAAAAATGATAGAATAAACCCGTTCAGGTGAAGACAACAAATCGAGGAGCGGCAAATGTTTTTCTTGGGAACACTGGCAATCTTTCAAATCCTATTCTTTCCGGGCTTGATCTTCCGCGCCCTTTATCCCGTCAAGGGCAGGTTCTTCTTCCAGTCGAGTGTGGTGGTCACCGTCAGCATGCTGGTGAACTTTTTGCTGTTCTACCCGATGGTGTACCTGCACATCTACACCCGTCTGGTCGTCCTGATCGTCATCGGGCTGGAAGTGCTCGCGCTGCTGTGGCTCTACCGTGGCATATTCCGCACCCGCCTGGATGACCTGACCGGCAGACTGCGCTCCTTCGGTGAAGAGGCAAAAGACAGCGTCTCCGCCTGGTTCAAGTCAGACATCCAATCGCCCACCGTCCGCCTGCTGCGCGGGCTGGGGATCGTTCTGCTGCTGGCGCTGGCAGCGGCGCTCACGGTCTGGTTCCTCGGGCGCGTCTGGAAGAACCTGGGCACCGTGTTCAACTCGTGGGATTCGCTGATCTCGTGGAACACCTGGGCGCAGACCTGGGCGCAGGGCATTGTCCCCAACCTCAAGCGCACCTACCCGCAGTTGCTGCCCATCAACCTGTCGCTCACCTACATCCTCACCGGCAACTTCCAGATCAGCTTCTTCGCCAAGGCGGTCATGCCCGTCTTTGCCGCCCTCACCGTACTGACCCTGCTGGAGCTGGCCTTCAGCGAGAAGAAGTACGGCTACCTCATCGCGGTATCGCTTGTCTATTTCCTCTACAAACACTTCCTCAATGAGTTCATCAGTGAGGGTTACGCCGATATCCCGGTGGCGTTCATGGTGCTGACCGCGCTGGTGCCCTACTTCAGAAAAGAAGATCTTCTGGCAGACAAGAAAGAGTTCATCCTGAGCGTGATCCTGGCAGCGGCTGCGGCATTGATGAAACAGGTCGGGCTGTATGTCTTGCTCCTGCTGCCCTTGATAGCCTTCATAAACAGCCGGAGCAAATCGAAGAAACTAGCCACTTTTGCCCTGATCGTGCTGGCCGGCGGTGTGTTGTTGGTGCTGCCGTATTACCTGCCGCTCGGCATCGATCTGCTGCAGGGAGCCAAGAGCGCCGGTCTGGAGCGCTACCTGGCGCATTCCTCCGACGTCCAGAACACCGGCAGTCTGCTGCTGCGTCCGTGGTACGCTGTGCTGAGTCTGGAAAAATACGCGGCGCTGTATGCGTTTGCGCTCCTCTCCATCCCGTTGCTGGCGCGGCGCTGGCGCTGGTTGATCGTGCTCCTCATTGTTCCGTTCACAATTCTGTGGGGCATGGTCGTCAGTTACTCCGCCCGCAACCTCACGCTCACCTTCCCGCTGGTGGCGGTGGTCTGTGGATTGGGCTTGCAGGTCGTCCTCGATTGGGTCTGCGGGCTGCTCAGTCGCATCAAGTTCGGACGGTCAAGTGCGGCCTTCCTGATCCTGCTCGTGCTGGCGCCGGTCGTCTACTTCGGCATCAAGCTGGACAACCAGACGCTGACGGCCAAATGGGAGAAGAAGCAATCGCAGATCTTCTCGCCATCCCTCAACGAGCAGCTCTACGCGCTCGAGTTCACCGATGGCTGCAACACTGTCGTCACCAACTACCCGATGGATTACCTGCCCGGTTTGGAGGGGCACTGGATCAACTCGTATCTCAACGACTATCCCTCCTACCAGAAATTCATTGCCGATCCGTCGGTATGCTGGCTGCTGGTGCCCGGCGATTCGGTGATCAAAGAGGTGAAGCAAGACATCAAAGCCAAACTGGCCGATGGAACTTACACCCTGCTCTATGACACCAAGGAATGGGTGCCGTACCAGTTGATCAGGATACGATAACTTTCGAGAAATTAACCGCGAATTACGCGAATATTACGAATAGAACCTAATAAAAATTTTATTGTAGGGGCGGCCGGTGCGGTTTTGGCACACCCGAGCGCAGCGAGAGGTGCCAGTCGCTCTTACCTTTTATCTTCTGGTTTCTTTCCGTGTTTTTCGTGACTTTCGTGATTAATGGCATTATTCTCACAATAATCTCCATGTTTAAGAACACATTGCGACGCGATGGAAAAATCTGCGTATATAATACGTAATCATTTTCATTTAAGGACTGCTTATGCCCCCCATTCTGCAAGCCTCTCATCTAGTTAAAAGCTACGGTGATTTCACCGCCGTGGATGACATTTCCTTTGACATCCAGGAAGGCGAAATCTTCAGCCTGCTCGGACCAAACGGCGCCGGCAAGACCACGACCATCTCCATGCTTTCCACCCTCTACACCCCCAGCGGCGGCGACGCCGAGATCGGCGGCTTTTCGGTGACCAAAGCCCCCATGGCCGTGCGCTGTCTCATCGGTGTGGTGCCGCAGGAACTGGCCCTCTATGATGATCTGAACGCGCGCGAAAACCTTAATTTCTGGGGCAACATGTATGGGCTCTCGGGCAAGGCGCTCCAGACCCGCGTGGACGAGGTGCTGGAACAGATCGGCATGACCGAAAAAGCCAACGCCCGGGTCAAGACCTATTCCGGCGGCATGAAGCGCCGCGTCAACATCGGCGTGGGTCTGCTGCACAAACCCCGCCTGCTCTTCATGGATGAGCCCACCGTTGGCATCGATCCGCAGTCGCGCCGCGCCATCCTCGACTCGGTTAAGGACCTGAACAAGCAGGGCATGACCGTGCTCTACACCACCCACTACATGGAAGAAGCCCAGGAACTCTCCGACCGTGTCGGCATCATCGACCACGGTAAATTGATCGCGCTCGGCACCCAGGCGGAATTGACCCGCCAGGTGGGCGAGATGGACACCCTGCGCCTACACGTGGGCGAGAACGATCCGGTTGAAACCCTGGTCAAGGCACTGCAGGGCATGCCCGGCATCAAAAGGGCCGACCAGACCGACCACACCATCGACGTCATCACCCCCAACTCTGAAGAAGTGCTGGCCCCGGTCATCACCAAAGCCAACGAGATCGGCGTCAAGATCCGCTCAGTCGATATCAAGGAACCGGACCTCGAATCCGTTTTCCTCCATCTCACCGGACGCGCGCTGCGCGACTGAGGCTGAGATGAAGAAGATATTTCTGATCGGGTTCAAAGATCTCAAGATCATGTTCCGCGACCGCGCGGCACTGATCCTTATGCTGCTGGCGCCCTTTGTGCTGACCCTCAGCCTGGGGCTGGCCACCGGCAGCATGAACAGCAGTTCTGATTCGGGCATCAGCGACATCCCCGTCGTTATCGTCAACCAGGACGGCGGCCAACTGGGCGACGCTCTGGTCACCACCTTCCAATCCTCCGACCTGGACAGCCTCGTCGATGCAACCATCAGCAGCAATTTCGAAGCAGCTAAAAAAGTGGTTGATGACGACAACGCAGCCGCGGCCATCCTTGTGCCGGCCGGTTTTTCCGACAGCATCATCCCGCAGAACGGCATGAGTATTTCCGATAACGTGGTACAGATCGAGTTGTACACCAACCCCTCCCGCCCCACCTCGGCGGGCGTGATCCGTTCCATCCTTGAAAGTTTTCTCAGCCAGGTTGAAACCGGCAAAGTCAGCGGCACGATTATCATCGGTCAGATGGTGACCTCGGGTCTCATCAGCGTGGACGAAGCTCAGGCCGCCGGTGAAGCCTTCGGGCAATCCTTGATGAAGGATGATTATTCATCCGGTTCGATCAAAATCACTTCAGTGAATGGCGAAGAGACCGGCAGCACCAACGTCAACAGCCTGGCGCTGCTCGCCCCCGGCATGGCACTGATGTTCCTCATGTACACCGTCAGCAACGGCGGGCGCTCCCTGCTGGTGGAGCGCAACCAGGGCACACTGGCCCGCCTGGCCGTTTCCCCTTCACGCATCAGCCAGGTGCTGGCCGGAAAGATGTTCGGCATCTTCCTCACCGGGGTTGTCCAAATGGGCATCCTCATCGGAGCCACTTCGCTGCTCTACAAGCTGCACTGGGGCGATCCGTTGGGATTGATCGTTCTGATCCTGGCAGCCGTATTCGGCGCCACAGGTTGGGGTTTGCTGCTGTGCGCCATCGCCAACACCCCCGGCCAGGTCTCGTCGATCGGTTCGGCACTGATGCTCATTTTTGGCATCCTCGGCGGCAGCTTCTTCAGCCTCACCGCCCTGCCCGACTGGGTGCAGTGGATCGCGCACATCTCCCCCAATGCCTGGGGCATGGACGGCTTCACCACCCTTGCACTGGGCGGCCGCCTGTCGAGCCTCGCGGATCCCATCCTGG
>CAYWCH010000118.1:5237-7490 GCA_964456715.1 uncultured Anaerolinea sp.
GGGGTTGTTGGTGATGGGTGTGGTACTTTTCATCATCTCATCCGTGGTCATCAACCGCCGCGGCATCATCCGGGCCTAAGGCGGAACAATGAACAAGATCCTTGCTATTATCTACAAAGAAACCAAAGTGCGGTTCGCCTCGCCCTCAGAGTGGTTATTCTTCTTCATTCTGCCGGTCGTCTTCACACTCATCCTCTCCGCCTCCACCGGCCCCCGCGATAGCGACAACCGCATATTCCTTCCGGTGGTGGACCAGGCCAACTCGGCGCTTTCAGCACAGTTGCTGGCAGAACTGGAAACCTCGGATTCGGTCAGGGTGCAGACCGTGACGCTCGAGCAGGCGCAGTCGAAGTTCGATTCACGCCGTTATAACGCCGTGCTAATCCTGCCTGCCGACTTTACCGCAGACAACGCCGATAAGTCCGTACAATTCATGCAGCAGCCCGGCAGCACCGACACCATGATCACCAAACAGGCCGTGCAAAGCGCGCTGCAGCAAGTCAGCAGTATATCGGATATCGCCGAAAAAAGCGTGACCGAGGCTGAGAAGGTCAAGCCCTTTGCTTCTGAAACCGAACGCCAGGCCTACTACGACCTGGCACTACAGCAGGCACAGACCGGACTCAGCGAGGCCCCTGTGCGCCTCACCGTGGTCACCGGCAATTACGACGCCTCCACCGAGGACGAGATCCCGTATGATCCCAAAGCCAACTCGTCCGCCGGGCAGATGCTCACCTGGGTGTTCATTCCCCTGATCGGGCTCTCCGGTACGTTCGCCTACGAGCGCCATACGGGCACGCTGCGCCGCCTGATGACAACTCCCACCGAACGCTCGACCTTCCTGTTCGGCACCATCCTGGCCCAGGTGCTGGCCGCGCTGGCGCAGATGGCGCTGCTGATTGGTTTTGGCGTGGTGGTGATGAAGGTGAACTGGGGTCAATCGCCGGCAGCGTTGTGCGTCATGCTCGTGGCTTCCACGCTGGCGGCCTCAGCCATGGGCACGATGCTGGGCACGTTCGTCAAGACCGAGGGACAGGCCAACGGGTTGAGTATCATGCTCGGCATGACCATGAGTCTGCTCGGCGGCTGCTGGTATCCGCTGGAGCTCTTCCCCGCCGCGGTCCAGACCGCGGTGAAGGTGTTGCCCACCACCTGGGCCATGAACGGCCTGCTCGAGATCCTGCTGCGCGGCGGCGGCCTGGTCGAAGTGCTGCCTTTTGCAGGTGTGCTGCTCGGATTCGCCGTGCTGTTCTTTACCATCGGCATCGCGAGGTTCAAGTACGAGTAACAATTCGCATAAGATCAATCAGTAGGGGCGACCGGCTGGTCGCCCCTACAGTGATATGTTAATAATTTCGTAATTCTTGCTTTTTTCGCGGGTATTAATCGTATGACCACGGCCCGCCACACCCAAGCTTGTATATTTTTGTTATCTACATTGTTATAATCGAATTGTTGGTAACAGGTTCGTGTTGTCAAGCGTATGATATGAAAAGATGGAAATGGTTTTTCAGGGGGTTCGCGGCACGGCGATTAGTTTCAGCATTGGTAAAAGCGAACGTTCGAATACAAGACAGGCTTTAAGGTTTCCCACAGGCTGGGAAACCGCTAGACACTGCTGTTTTGAATCAACGGCAGCGAAGTATTCGTTCAGCAGGAGGAATTATGGCTAAACCAGAAGAAAAAAACGAAGTCAAGAATAATGCAGAAACCACTAAACAGACAAAAAGTCCAGCCAAAGATTGGGTGGCGATCATCCTGGGAGCGGGGCTGCTCATCTTATATCTCGTGTTCCTGTTCCTGATGCGCAAACAGACCGGCGCCGAAGAGTTGGTCTGGAAGCGCTCGGTGTATCTGCTCAGCGGATTGGAGGCGATCGCGTTTGCCGCTGCCGGCTATTTCTTCGGAAGCGAAGTCAACCGCAAAGCCGCTGATTCTGCCAAAGAGGATGCAGAGACCGCAAAAGCGGATGCGAAGACTGCAATTGAAGGTCAGACCGATGCTGAAAAGAAATTTGTCGAAGCCCGCACACAGGGTTTGGCGTTGAAGCAGGCAATCCTGGCAAAAACGCAAACCAACAGGTTTACTAACCTCGGAAACGTGAGAGTTGACACCCAGACAAAGGGTGGAAAAACAACCGATGTCAAAAATGCAGATTATGGGTCATCCGATTTGGGTGAACTGGCCAATTTTGCCGAAAGCATGTTTAAAGAATAAATAATTGGGGCACGGATTAAGCAAATCCATGCCCCA
>CAYWCH010000119.1:0-2978 GCA_964456715.1 uncultured Anaerolinea sp.
GAAGTTGTTGAAATCGAGATTCCCGAATTGGACGAAATGCGTATTGCTCATGCCACCACGATCCTTTCAGAGATGGCGCTCTGCATGCGTAATTACCGCGAACATCACAAGGAACACGGCACGGCGGTTCGACTGAGCCTGATCCTTGGTCAGACTTTCACAGCCATGGATTACATCCAGGCGCAACGAATGCGTACCCGCGCCATGGCCATTTTTGCCAAAGCCTTTGAAAAAGTGGATGTGATCATCACACCAGGTACCGCGCTGGCTGCCCAACCTGTGCCTGTTGGTGGCTATGAGATTGGCTGGTCAGATCTGGGAACGGATACCGAAATGATGCGCTTTGTGTTTCCCGGCAACTTCACCGGAAACCCCGGCATCACCTTCCCGGTTGGCTACGACAGCCGTGGCTTGCCCATCAGCATGCAGGCCATCGGTCGTCACTGGGACGAAGCGCTGCTGTTGCGCGTGGCCTACAACGCAGAAACCGTCGTCAAGCGCGATTTACCGAAACGCTTTTATAAAGTTTTCTGAGTTTCGGCAGCGATTCAAAGTTTGGTATAATCCTTGGTCGAGATACATAAAGGGAGACGGATGAGGTTTGCATGGCTCCGTCTCCAGGTTTCCTGCCCCCGTAGCGCAATGGACAGAGCACCAGCCTTCTAAGCTGTTGGTTGTGAGTTCGAATCTCACCGGGGGCGCCTTTGCAAGAAAAAGCAGGAAGAGGAATCCTCTTCCTGCTTTGTTTTTCTCTTTTCTCATAAATCAGTTTAATGCTGAGTTATCTCTTGAAATATTGTGCGTACAATTGTGATGAATGATAAAATAATGAAAAGAATCGTACATCCTACTTATTGGATGATTAAGGAATTATTGAATGAAACAAAACAAAGCCAAGGGAAAAACAACCAATAAATGGTACAACATGGATATTCATATCCATACGCCGGCGTCTGAAGATTTCCAACAACCAGGGGTAACTTACCTCGAAATACTGCAAAAAGCTGAAGCTCGCGGAATAGATATCCTCTCTTTCACTGATCACAACACCGTGGCTGGATATCATAAATTTTTTGATGAGATTCACCAATTGGAATTGCTCGAAAAGCTTAACCGTATCCAACCGGATGAAAGAACCAAGCTGAATGAATATCATCGATTGTTAATGAAGATCCTTCTACTGCCTGGTTTTGAATTCACCGCCACATTTGGATTTCATATTCTGGCATTGTTTTCCCCTTCTAAAAACATTCGTGAAATCGAACATCTTCTGCTGAGCCTGTCGATCGCTCCTGAAAATTTGGATGAAGGTAAACCCGCAATCGGAGCATCTGTTGATGTTCTGAATGCTTACCAATTGATCAATCAGGCTGGCGGAATTGCAATCGCTGCCCACGCAAATTCTACCAACGGAGTTGCGATGCGCGGTTTGAATTTCGGCGGGCAGACGCGCATTGCCTATACCCAGGACCCAAATCTCCATGCGCTGGAAGTCACCGATCTCGAATTGAAAGGCAATCGCACCACCGCTGCGTTTTTCAACGGTACGAAACCGGAATATCCCCGCCGAATGCATTGCATCCAGGGTTCGGATTCTCACCGTCTCGTCACCGATCCAATCCGCAAAAAGAATCTCGGCATTGGTGATCGAACTACCGATGTCCTGCTGCCTGCTCCAACCTTCGAGGCATTGAAGGACCTCTTCCTTTCCAACGATTTCTCGCGAACACGTCCGCACCAATTCAGAGCCGAAGCCCCTCAGTTTGACTTTGTGCAATCAGCGCGCGAAGAAGGCGCCAATATTATTCAGGACTTTCATGAAACAGCCACAATCCGCGGCGGGAAGATCTATGCCATTCTTTCCGATATCTGTGCTTTTGCGAATACAAATGGCGGATCATTGTTCATTGGTCTTTCTGCTGATTCGCATACCCCTCCCGTCGGCGTGCAAAGCCCCGATCAATTGATCAAGCAACTTGAAAAAGAAGTGGCCAATCGCATCAGTCCTCCCTTGCATTTGACAATCGATCAGCAGAAATTCAAGACAAAACCCATCCTGCGCATCCTTGTTCCTCGAGGTGAGGAACCACCTTACGCTCTGGATGATAACAAGATTTATATTCGCGACGAGGAAGAGACGAACCTGGCGGTCAGAGACGAAATTGTCAACCTGGTTCAACGCGGCAAACAAATGCCGGCGCTCTCTCCCCAATCGATCCCGGTTCAGACAAACTTCGCTGATGGATCAACAAACGAACCTGTTGCTCCATCATTGAACGAAATGGACAACAATTCAGATCCCCGTACCGGCGTGGAAGTCGTAGCTACGACCATTCGAAATGGCAAGAGTTTTTACTCTCTGCGCGATCTTCGCAATGGAAATATTGTCAAAAATGTGACTCCGGCTTCAGCCCGCCGTCTTTGGTCTTACGCGCTTACAAAATACAATGAACTTTCTTCGACCAGTGAAAAAGAAAAAATCACCTGGCAGGGAGATTTCGGCCTGATCCGCCAATATTCGCAGGGAAAATTCACCCATTATGATCTGATCCAGAAGACAGCCACAGGTTATCGGTATTTCTTTGGCGTAACCTCCGATGGCATCCATGGACCATGGAGAGTCTTTCTGGTTGAGGAGGAAGCGGCCTGATATGTCAGAAGACCCCATCCATTGTGCCATTGTGACCATTTCTGATCGTGCATCTGCCGGGACCCTTCCCGATCTATCCGGCGCAGCATTGACAGATTTCATCACCAAACAAGGATGGCGCGTTTTGGAGTCAAGTGTGATTCCGGATGATTTCGATCTGATCAAAAAAACACTGGTTGATCTTGCTTTTAAAAAAGGTATTGATCTTGTTTTAACTACTGGCGGCACCGGGTTCACAGCTCGCGACGTTACACCCGAAGCTACTCTCGCTGTGGTCGAAAAAGTTGTGCCCGGAATCCCTGAACTGATGCGCGCAGAAGGAAGAAAA
>CAYWCH010000119.1:2988-7456 GCA_964456715.1 uncultured Anaerolinea sp.
ATCAACCCGAATGCTATTCTTTCCCGGGCTTGCTCAGGGATCCTCGGGAATACGTTGATTGTGAATCTTCCCGGAAGCCCCAAAGCGGTGATTGAGAACATGGAAGCTGCCATATCGATTTTTCCGCATGCAGTTGCCATGTTGCGTCAATCTGCCAACATTGAAGCAGGACATCGTTCCGGAGTACAGCCATTATGACCAATCCAAGCTTCCACCTTTTCCAGCTCCAGAAATTGGACCTGCGAATACGTCAGATAGACACGCGACTTGCAGCAATCGATGATTCCATTCGCCACAACGCTGCGGTTCAAGAAGCATCCAGCTTGCTTGAGAATTACAGACAGGCTATGGAACAAAAGAATAAGGAGATCGCAGATCTCGAAACTGCGGCTAATGCGAAGTCTATCAAAATTCAACAATCAGAATCTTCGCTTTACAGCGGCACAAACAAGACTCCCAAAGAGCTTTCCGATCTGCAAAAAGAGATCGCTTCTCTTCGATCTGCACTGTCGTCCCTTGAAGAACAGCAATTTTCCAGGCTGACAGAATCTGAGGAACTGAACTCGAAATATTCAAAAGCCCAAGAACATTATGATTCGGTTTTTGTCGCCTGGCAGAATTCCAACCAGTCTTTGGTTCTTGAGACAGAAAACTTGAACAAAGAGAAGGAAAAGCTTCTCTCTGAACGGAACGCAAATTTGAATCAAATAGCACAGGAAAGCATTTCGCTATACGAAAAGCTATTAATTTCCAAAAATCAGATTGCGGTCACCTCTGTGGAAGAAGAATCGTGCACCATTTGTGGAGCGGAGATTACTGCTGCTGATATTCAAAAAGCCCGCAGCTCAATGACGCTGATCACTTGCCATTCTTGCGGTCGAATTCTATATACAGGTTGAAACCGTGATTATTCATCTGCCAAAAATCGACCTCATTTCCTTTTGGTTTGGATTTGCTCTTGCCACGGTACTCTGGTTGGTACTGTTTCGTTTATCTAGATTACTCCCAAAATTGAAGCAAAATGCGGCCGAAAATCGCCGCAGGCAGGAATTGTTAAAGAATATCAACCGTGAACACAATATCCGCCTGTTCACCTTACGAAAAGCGCAAATCAAGCATTTGGCTTCTTCTCTTTTCCCATTGGATAAAGTCCTGATTGAACCTTCTGTTATTGTTTCGCCGGATTGTTTTCTTGGCAATCCGGAGGATAATCAGGAACTCGTATTTTTGACCATTCTTCCCAATACTCCTGAGACACCAGAACTATCCGCAGATTTCCCCGCCCCGTTGATTTCAATGGAGGTTTTAGCCAATACCTATCCTTTTGTTTGCATCAGTGGCAATCCCGGAACTGGGAAATCTACTGCCCTGGCAGCATTGGCGAGCAGCATGGCAAAAAACGAGGCGAAAGACCTGCCGATCTGGGTGGAAGCCCGCGATTTTCTCAACCTCGAAATATCAGCGGTGGAAATGCTCATGGAATTCATGAGTACAAACGTAAAGGGCATTTCTGCTAAAACCCTTGAGGAGATTATCCAGCAATCGGTGAAATCTGCCAAAATGGTGCTCTTCATTGATTCTTTGGATGAACTGGACCGAACTGGCTTTGACCAGGTTGTCGAGAGGATAAAAGAACTTCAGGGTTCCTTACCTGGCATCAAGGTTATCACCACCTCGGGTACCTTTTATTCAGGGAAACTTCAGGAAATGGGATTTGTCCAATTTGCACTTTCTCCCTGGAGTAAATCTCAGCGATCCAGTTTCATAACAAAATGGGTTATCGCTTTCCTCGATGCCATGAAATCAAATTCGGATTTTGAAGCACAAAAAATGCGCATCTCCAGGACCCATTATTGGTTGCTTCAAGATGAATCATACGCCAACCCGTTTGATCTTACCCTTAAAGTCTGGCTTTCATTGTCAAACGCGATCCTATCGTCGCAATCTTCAAAACTTTATGAAGCCTATCTTTCATTGATTTCTGATCATTCTGTATCACCCTATGGTTACAACGCGATTTCCGAATTTCAATCCAAACCCGATTCGGAGAATTTTACCAAAGAGATACTTGCAACCATCCTAAACTCGCGTTCAGATTATCTCATCAGAAATGAATCAAGAAGTGTAAATTTAAAGAACATTGCTGATTTACTTGTAAACAATGGTCTATTTATTGAGTATCCTGACGCGACATTGCGATTTTCAAACGTAGTTATTCCGGGATATTTGAAATCACAATCTGCATCGGACACTTCACTTCCTTCTCTTCAAGAATCCATTTCATCAGCACAGCATTTTTCATTTGCCGCGCAAAAAGCTTCCAATTTTTCTGAGATGTCACCATTCGCTTCATTTTTAGATCAGAACGATCTTCCCCTCTTTCGGAATTATCTTATCGGGATGAAATGGCTGTCATTTACCAATCCGGGCGAAGTACTTCGCACCGAGATCTTCAAACGGTCAGCCCGACTCCTCCAGGATCCGAATATTCCCTTTGGTTTACGATCTCAATTTTTGTACTCTCTTGCAATTACCCAGGATTCTTCCATCTTGTCTCTGTTGACGATCTTAAAAGATAATCGCGATCCTGTGGTTCGCCAATTGGCAGCACTTGGTTTTGGCATGTATTCAGATGAAAAAGCAATTTCCGGGTTGACCGTTCTCTCCGATGATGAAATTGCATCAGTACAGAATTCAGCAGTGATCGCATTGGGTAAGATCTGGTCGATCCCTGCTCAAGATGCGCTGGTTAATGTCATCTTCACTGCTGATGAACCGGTTCGCGCAAACGCCTGCGAAATCCTTTCCATGCATCAACCAGACGGTCATTCGATGCTCAAAGAGATCATGGCGACCGATAATTATCTCGCCCGCAAAGCAGCCATTGCAGGTCTTTGTAGAATTAACGAACCCTGGGTTCACGACGTACTTGAAAAAGCCAGCGTTGAAGATACTCAATGGGTTGTCAGGGATGCTGCAATTTTTGCTTTGGAAAACCTTGGTGAAGAAAAATTGCTGGTTCCCCAAAAATGGTTGCCTGTCCATGAAAACCCGTGGACACTTGAACAAGCCGAAGAATACAAGATGGAACTTTCTTCGAAAGTGTTCCCAGATCAATTACTGTACACCATTATCGAGAAAGGACAGGAATCAGATAAAAAGGTGGCGCTGCATTACCTTGCGGAGCAGCCTACTCCTGATTTGGTTCAGTTATTGAACATGATCACACGCCAGGAAAACAATAACCTGCGTGATTATGCTATGAATTTATTATTTGGCTTAAGTAAGCGCGGTTTGGATATTGCCTGGCACTAGCTCATGTAAGTAATAATTTTTTGGTGCACTTCTTCAGGTCTCAATCCGGTAATAGTGATCAGTTTATCCCGCCCTGTTTGACCGGCGACGACTTCCAATTGGCTTGCCCTTATACCCAATACTTTCCCCAGGAACTCCAGTAATGCTTGATTTGCCTTTCCATCAACAGGCGCAGCCGTTATTTTTACCTTGATTGTGCCGTCATCCAATATATCAGCAATCTCGTTCTTGGATGACCTGGGGGTTACCCTCACCGATATGGCAGCACCACCTCTGCCTTCTTTAAGTTGTAATTTTCTCTCAGACATAATTATAAAATCCTCACAATCACAGTTTGTAGAATCTCCAATAAAACGATTAAAATTACAGGACTCAGGTCAAAGTTCATGACCGGTGGGACAATTTTTCGAATCGGAGCCAGCATTGGATCAACTATCTTATCCAGCATTCGACGAATCGGCTGGTATGGTGACATGAAATACGAAAGTATGACGTCTACGATAACAATAAAAGAAATGATTTGGATAATTGTCCAGATGATTGTGCTTAACATATTGAGTATTATACTTCCTTTGCTCTATTGATAATCCCTCTTGCCCATTATCGCTTCACCAACTCGGACAAATGTAGCTCCCTTTTCGATTGCGACTTCGTAATCCAGACTGGTCCCCATGGATAACTCCATGAAATCGGAATTTCCTGTTCGTTGTTGGACCAGCTCTAACAGTCTTTGGCATTTCTTGAACACATTTCTGGATTCTTCTGGATTATTTGCATATGGCGGCATTGTCATTAGCCCGCAGAATTTCAGATTTTTCAATTGCATCAATCTTCTAAAATTTCCACAAAGCATTTCCCAGTCTGCTTCATTCCAGGCTACGTAACCACTCTTTGATGCTTCTCCGCTCAGGTTCACCTCAAATAACGCTGGCAATGTTTTGTTTGCCATGGCTAATTGAGCATTCAATTTTTGCGCAATCTCATCGCGGTCGATCGAGTGGATCATCGAAAACTGATTGACGATATGTTTGATCTTTCGGCTCTGTAAATGCCCGATCATATGCCATTCCACCTGACCGTTTACGAGAGGGACCTTTTCAGTTGTTTCTTCGGGGTAGTTTTCTCCCAGGTTGGTTGCTCCTGCTGAGATGAC
>CAYWCH010000120.1:0-722 GCA_964456715.1 uncultured Anaerolinea sp.
CGCAGTATCCCGGCAACCCCTATACTCAACCGGAGCAGCCTCAATATGGATATCCGCCGCAGCAGCCCGAGTACCCAGGCGGGTACCCTCCCTATTATCAACAACCTCCTCAGAAATCGGGTTCCAAGGTTTGGATTCCCATTCTGATCGTTGGACTCGTTTTGCTCGCGGTCACGTTTACCTTTCTCGCGATCAGCGGCATATTCCCAGCCCGCCCGGAAGTTTCGTTGAGCGTGTCTTCTTACTCATTTGACGATCAATTCATTGGCGGCGAGTATGATGGAGAGACCATCGAAATCTCCAACACAGGGCATGGAAAGCTCGTTGTCGAATCTTTGTCTCTGGATGATGAAGACAATTTCATCCTCGATGATGACGATTGCAGCGGAGAGACGTTGAAGAGGAATGAGAGCTGCTCGTTCACGGTCAAATTCGTGCCGGAATCGAGCGGATCAAAAGATGCCGAACTTGAAGTAGCCACCAATACCAAAACCTCACCCGCCAGTATCGCGCTGGATGGAAAAGCGCTGATCCCGCCGTGTAATGTGGCGATTATTGGGGCTGATGAATATAGCTGGATTTCTGACGTCAAAACCAAAATGATGGAATACGGGCGTTTTGACTCGGTGGATATCATCGATGTCTATGAGGGTCCCAATCCAACGTTGGATACGCTGCAAAAATACGATGCCGTGCTGGTTTTCAGCGATTGGGAGTTTTAC
>CAYWCH010000120.1:741-7432 GCA_964456715.1 uncultured Anaerolinea sp.
GTGTGGTTTTGACCACCTGTGATTTTAATTTGCCGTCAGCCACCGGAAGCTTGCAGGGCCGCATCAATGATGATGGCTACATACCCTTCTCGGTTGGATCTATAACCCATGGTGACTTGCTTTCTTTGGTTGCTGATGACTCTGAACATCCCATCTTGATGAACGTGGATTCATTCAATGGCGGCAGCGCCAGTTACCACGAGGAGATCGATCTGGATAACGGGGCCATCCAAATTGCGCATTGGAGCGACGGCACTCCCTTGATCGCTTATACTGAACCGGGTAATGGACTTGTCGTCGGTATGAACCTTTTCCCTGTTTCGGGCGATATCCGCGATGACCTCTGGGATGTCAACACAGACGGTATCGATTTGATTGGCAATGCCTTAATGTGGGCTGGTCAATGCTATATGGGTGAATAACCTGCAATAATCGATACAAGTGATCATAAGATGAATCCCGACGGAAAAGCCCCAGGGATTCGTTAAGTAAAGATATCTGACATTATTGTTGAAGTTCTGGAGGAGTTTATGAACGCCAACCAATCAGTACCATCCGGAGCGAATGGGCAACCACCGGCGAATCCGGGAGGATCCAATTTCAATCAAGTGCCCGCACAGTATTCGGGGACGCCAACATCGAATCAAGGTGCTACCGGTTATCCATCTCCACAGCAAGGTTATCCGGCGCAGCCGCAAGGGTATCCCCCCCAACAACCCGGGTACCCTCCGCAGCAACCGGGATTTCCTCCACCCGGTTATCCTTCCATGTACGCTCCTGCCCCTCAAAAGAAGAACAAGGCATGGATTCTATTCCTGATCGGTGGATTGGTGCTGCTGGCAGTGACATTTACCTTTTTAGCACTCGAAGGTATTTTACCGGCGCGGCCTGAACTGACGTTCAGTGCCACCTCGTACGATTTCGGAGAACAGTTCATCAACCGGGACTCTGAGGGGAAAACGATCGAGATCATTAACTCAGGGCATGGACTACTGGTTATCGATTCGATAACGCTTGAAGATGAAGACAATTATGCGCTGAGTGATGATCAATGCTCCGGTAAATCGCTCTCAAGAGACGAGAGTTGTTCATTAACTATCGCCTTTGTGCCGCAGTCAAGCGGTTCAAAAAACAGTAATGTGGAAATTGTCAGTAACGCCAGAACATCTCCCGATACTATCGCGTTCGATGGCAAGGCGGTGATCCCTCCGTGCAATGTCGCAATCCTCGGTGCAATTGAAGACGAATGGATGGATGATATCAAAACCAAACTGAATGGGACGAGTTTCTTTGACAGTATCGATACTTTTGACGTATCCGGTTCAACTTTGCCCACCCTGGATGACTTGATGGCGTATTCTTCAGTGATGGTGTTCAGCGATTCAAGTTTTGGTGATGCAAGCGGACTTGGTGATCTGCTGGCTGATTACGTTGATGCAGGCGGAGGAGCTGTGGTGACCACCTTTGCATTCAATGACAATTATGAAAATGAACTGGTTGGGCGTATTTACAACGATGGTTATCTGCCTTTCACCGCGGGTCCGCAGGAATATGACGTTATGCTGACCATGGAGGTGGATCTCCCGGATCACCCCATCATGCTCGATGTGAATTCATTCAACGGCGGCAGCGCAAGTTACCATAATGACATCAGCCTGGCCAATAGTGCCGCGTTGATCGCCCATTGGTCCAACGGCGTTCCTTTGATTGCGGTTCTGGAAGTTGGCGATGGCCGTATTGCCGGTCTCAACTTCTATCCCGTTTCGGAAACCATCCGCGGCGATTTATGGGATACCGCTACCGATGGGGCGCTCTTGATGGCAAATGCCATGGCCTGGGCTGGACGCTGCTATACTGGCGAATAACAGGGTATCGAATCAGTTCCAACCGCTCCCAAAATGGGAGCGGTTTTTATTATTTTGCCTCATGAGGTATGAAATCGGGATTCTTTTTGGACAATTACCCTGGTTGGTGTTATATTGATGCAATCATTTTTCACCGGATCTCATGATGAATCGTAAAGCGGACAAGTTCATTTCATTACAAATCGCGGGGCTGCAGGGTCTATACTGGATGATCTTTTGTCCGATATACAGCTTTGCTTCGGTTTATCTGCTTTCCAAGGATTTCAGCAACCAGAAGATCGGATGGGTAATGGCATTTAGCAGTGTGGCAGCGATCTTCCTGCAGCCGGCTTTGGGAACCCTGATTGATCGGTACAAACAATACTCGTCGAAATTTGTTCTAACATGCCTGACCGTGATCAGCCTGGCCCTGCTGTGCGGAGTGATCTGGCTGGATATCGGTATGCTGGGAATGGCGGTCATGTACGTGGGGGTGCTGGCGCTGCTGCTCACCATGCAGCCGCTGGTAAACGCACTGACCTTCGAATATATCAATGCGGGGTATAACGTCAGTTTCGGAATCACCCGGGCCGCCGGATCGATCCTTTTTGCCGTCTTGTCCACCCTGCTTGGAATTTGGGTCGGTCAGACGTCTACAGCGATCCTGCCGATCATTTGTTTGGCTTTGTTTGTGTGTTATTTTGTGCTGCTGCAAACTTTCAGACCAATCACCCTGCCCACCAGCGCGGAACAGAAGGGTATGGGAGGAGATCAAACGGGTCCTGATCAATCTGTCGGTTTTCTGCGCAGATACGATCGTTTTATTCCGTTTTTGCTCGGCTGCGCTTTTATTTTTCTGTTTCACAACGTCATCAATACCTTTTTGGCGCAGATCATTACATCAGTGGATGGGAACGAGACCCAGTTTGGTGTTTCGTTAACGATCGCCGCGGTATGCGAACTGCCGGCTTTCCTTGGGTTTGGCTGGCTGGTAAACCGGTTTGACACCCGAACGTTATTAAAGGCTTCCGGGGTTTTTTATGCGCTGCGGAGTTTTGTGTTTCTTTTCGCGGCTTCAGTCTGGATGGTCAACTTTGGACAGGCGTTGCAGGGATTATCCTTCGCCATCTTCATTCCCGGATCGGTCTATTACGTCAATCAGATCATGCATGAGAAAGACCGGGTCAAGGGGCAAACATTTGTCACCGGGGCGTCGACAGTGGGGAGCTTTCTTGGCAGTGTGATCGGCGGGTGGTTACTCGATCACTCGGGGGTGCCCGGGCTGCTGATCTACGGCGCGATCGCCGCGGTCATTGGCAGTTTATTATTCTTCTACTCGATTCGTAAGCCAAAACCGGAGCCTCGACCACTGGTTGCTGAAGAACCGTTATAAATCCGCGGGTCTATCCATTCTCATATGGATCAGAGCCACCCGGTTCCACAATTTATCCTGCCGTTCTTCAATCGAATATGGACGAAATCCAAGCTTTTCATACAGCAACATTCCGGCAACATTGCGGTTGAAGCAGCTAATTTCAACCTCCACCGCATTGTATCGGGCGAAGGCGATTTCGATCATTGTCTGGATGAGGTAACTCCCAACGCCTTTGCCTCGGCAACCTGGATCAACGATGACATTGCCGATGGCGCACATTTTTCCTAGTTCACAATGATGATAATTGGCGAAACCAACCACCCGTTCCTCCAGCAGAACCACGGTGGACGCAGTACGTTTCGCAATCGCCTTTTCCAGTTGCAACGGGGTGAGGGGGTGGGTCGCCTTGGGGAACATGAAGAACAGCTCCTCCTCCGAGCGGGGAAAACTGCAGATGACGGGAATGTCGTTCTTTTGCACAGGACGATGGCTAAACATGTGGCTCTTATAAGTTGAATTTTGGAGTGTAATTCACACCTGGCAGGCTGGCAACTGCCCGCCATACCGCGGTCAGTGCAGCGGTTGACCGTTCCAGTTCTTCCGCGGTGCTGCCCGGATAAGCCAGGATTGCCTCAACCTTCTTTGAGTAATCATCCGGACGGAACGAAAACCGATCGATCGCGTTGATTACTTGCTTGTCGCGGATGAAATAAACCTCGTTCAACGCGAAAAGTGTCTGAGTCAGATTCGAGGTAACGCGGGTGAAACAACCGACGGTGTTGATGATATCTCCTTGCAGCGCGAACCCGCGCGCGTGAGCCAGGCTGAACTCAGCTGACCATAATGTATCAGCGATCACGGTTTCTTTCAATTTTGGCGGGTAGACCGACACCCGTTGCTTGAGCCCGGCGATCACGGCTTGCGGATCATGCAGGGGAACGCAAATGCTGGTTTCGGCGAGATAGATGATGCTGTAGAAGCCGTACGCAGGCTGCTGATCGTAATCATGCTGCCAGATGCCGATTTCTGCGTCCTCCAGGGTACGGTTTACCTGTTCAATGTTGCGGTAGATGAAATCCACCTTGACCTGCGCTGTGTGGATCCAGGCGCCGCCGTTAACCCAGGGACCCCAGCCGTAGAAATCAGTCACAGTTGGTGGCACATCGAGCGAGATCGACTCGGCAATCTTGCGGATCTCTGCAATCGCGAAAGGATGAGCAGGGTCGTAGTACAGGCCGAGATCGATGTCTGAACCGGCATGGGCGGTTCCCGAAGCATGCGACCCGCCCAGCACCACCGCGATCATACCGGGTACACGGCTGAGCTGGTTAACCACTGATTCGAGTAGATCCAACTTTTGCGGTGAAAGGGAGGAAATTTTTGGGATCATTGTTTACCTTTAGGGTAATTATAGATCGCCTTTGAATAGAAGACAGCCCTCTGGTAACCGAGGGCTGTCTGAAATTATGAAAGGTTAGAACGGATTCGCGTAAACGCGGTATTCCCGGGGGATCTGGTCGCCGCCATCCCAGACCACGCGGCGGTAATCGTCCGGGTCGGTGTTGCGCTCTGAGTTGACCAGCAGAACGCGGCTGTTGCGGTCCAGACCAAGCGCCTCGCGGATGGGCTTGTAACGATCCAGCTCCATCACGAACATCAAGGCTCCCAGCGACACAGCGCCTGATTCACCGGCGATGATGTACGGGTCGCCGTTCAGCGGAACACCGCCCACGCGCATGCCCTTGGCAGCCACGTAATCAGGACTCTTGATGAAGCCATCGGCGCAGTCGTAGATCACCTCCCAGGCAATGGGGTTGGGATCTCCGCAGGCCAAACCTGCCATGATGGTGTCCAGTTCGCCGGCGAAGGAATGCGGCTGACCGTCGCCGATCTCCATCGAGTGAAAGAGACAGGCAGCCCGGTCGGGTTCGACCACCACCATCTTCGGGCGGTCCGGTCCCAGCAGGCCGGCGTAGAAACCGAAAGCCGAAGCAGCCAGAGAGCCAACCCCCGCCTGCATAAAGACGTGGGTGGGGGCGAATTCACCCATGGCTGTGAGCTGCTGCTGCACCTCTGAGTAAAGGGTGGTGTAACCCTGCATCACCCATACGGGGATCTCTTCATAGCCTTCCCAGGCGGTGTCGGAGATCACCTGCCAGCCGTTGCGGTTGGCGTCTTCGTTGACCTGGCGGACGGCGTCATCATAAGTGCCGTCGATCACTTTTACTTCGGCGCCGTTCTTGGCAATGGCATTGATGCGCGCTTCGGATGTGTGCTTGTGGACGTAGATGATGGATTTGAAGCCGAGTTGGGTGGCTGCCCAGGCCACACCGCGTCCGTGGTTGCCATCGGTGGCGGCGGCGAAGGTGATGGCGCCCAATTTCTGGCGTACTTCGGGGCTGTGCAGATCATCAAAGCTGAGGTTGGATGGGTTGCCGAGCTTTTTGGCGATGGTCTGATAGATGGCATATGATCCGCCAAGCACTTTAAACGAGCCAAGGTTGAGGCGGTCTGCCTCGTCTTTGACCCAGATCTTGCCGACGCCAATCATGGACGCAAGATGGTTGAGGCTCTTCAGCGGTGAGATGTGATATCCGGGGATTTGAGAGTGGAAGGCGCGCGTGGTTTCAGCGACACCTTTTGGAAAATATTTGGCCACAGCAGCGCTGTGCGGAATGGTTGCCGCGCGCGGGTTCGCGAGCCAGGTTAAGGGTTCAGGTATGGTCATTTTATTCACCAACTTGTTTGTATTTCTCCCGGGATGGAAGATAATCCCATTATACCATTTGTCTGACAATTAATAAATGAAAGGGTGAGAGGATTTCATATTACTTTAGTTTCAATGAAAGAGCCTCCATATCATTAATAAAGGCGATCACACCGCTTTCGATCCTGGATGTCAATAATTGCAGGTCATCAAAATTGGGATCATCCACCAACACATGAGTGAGGATCGCATCTGAGCCTTTGATCTGGGCAACCAGTGGATATTGGGATAATCCGGCTTCCTTGATCGTCTTCCAGTATTTCTCCTGTATCTGCCGGTTGTATCCGGAAAGCCATACTTCAAAGCGGAAGTCTTCATGCAGAAAAACCACGGCAATCTTCAGACCATGCTGTTTAAGCGTTTCGGGCACGATCGAGAAATAGGTCATGTCCATGTATCCGGCGTACAGACTGCCCGGCACGGAATACCGGGGATACTTTTTCTCAAAGGAAGAGCGCAGAGCCAGCATGAAATCCATCAAGCCGCGATAGGCACGTTGGATCGCTCCCTTCTTCAACTGTTCGTGGTAATCCTGCATATCTGCCTGTAATCCCATGATTCCCTCCGGTGAATGGATTTGTCAATCTCGGTATTTTTTTACGATGAGTCCGATAATGTAAAAAATGACCAGAATCAACCCCACCAGCGCCAGACCGCCCAGCATGCAAATGAGCCCCATCAGCGCCGCTGACCAGCCGTACAGCC
>CAYWCH010000121.1:0-7387 GCA_964456715.1 uncultured Anaerolinea sp.
GGAGAAGTCACCGGCGATACCTGCAAACTCTCGATGGTCGTAACCGACCCGCAGCTCTGGTGGCCAAATGGCTACGGCGAACAGCCGCTTTACGACGTCACTGTCGAACTGCGTAAAGCAGACGCCGTGCTTGATTCCAAAGCCTTCAAACTCGGTCTACGCACACTCGAACTGCGCCAGCAGCCCGACGAGTGGGGCAAGACCTTTGAGTTCGTAGTCAACGGTCTGCGCATCCCCATCAAAGGCTCAGACTGGATCCCCGCCGATTCATTCCCGACCCGCATCACCAACGATTATCTCGATATGCTCCTCAAAGCCGCCGTGGACACGCACCAGAACATGCTGCGAGTCTGGGGTGGGGGGTTCTACGAGGAAGAACGCTTCTACGATCTCTGTGACAAGTACGGTATTTTGATCTGGCAGGACTTTATCTTCGCCTGCAGCGTTTACCCGTGGGATGAACCCGATTTCGTTGAGAATTTCCGCGTGGAAGCCATCGAAAACATCCGCCGTCTGCGTCACCGCGCCAGCCTGGCACTGTGGTGCGGCAACAACGAAATGGAGCAGGGTTGGGTGGAATGGGGTTGGAAGAGCCCTGAGATCACGGCAATCAAGCCGTATTACGACTCCTTCTACCATAAGCTGCTGCCCGACTGGGTGGCTGCTGAGGACCCCGACCGGCCTTACTGGCCAAGTTCCCCCTCTTCCGGCATCCCCTTCGAAGCGCCGAACGGCCAGGAGCAGGGTGACGCGCACTTCTGGGACGTCTGGCACGGACGCAAGCCGTTCACGGCTTACCGTGCTTGCTTCCCGCGCTTCATGAGCGAATTCGGCTTCCAGGCACTGCCGCCGATGGAGACCATCAAGACCTACGCCGAACCTGAAGACTGGAACATGACCTCCTACATCATGGAGCGCCACCAGAAGAACGACGCCGGCAACCAGATCATGGTCACGCAGATGCTCGATACTTTCAAGCTGCCCAAAGACTTCGAGTCGCTGGTTTATCTCACCCTGGTGCTCCAGGCGGAGGGCATCCGCTACGGCGTGGAACACTGGCGCCGCTTCCCCAAACGCACCGCAGGCATCATCTACTGGCAGCTCAACGACTGCTGGCCGGTGGCTTCCTGGTCGAGCCTGGATTACTTCGGCCGCTGGAAGGCGCTGCATTACGCTGCCCGCCGCTTCTACGCTCCGCTGCTGCTCTCGGTGGAAGACAAGCCGACTGAGCAGGACGTGTTCATCACCAACGAATCGCGTGAACCCTGGCAGGGTTCCGTGCGTTGGACACTCGAACGCTTCGATGGTAAAACCCTCAAGAAGGGTGAGGAAGCCGCGAGTGTACCTGCCTTTGAAGCTGCCAGGATCTGCCATTGTGATTTTGCCGACGTGCTCACCGACGAACTCTCGCGGGAACTGGTGTTCGTAGCCGAGCAATGGAAAGACGGTCACATGGTGGCACGTCAGACCTCATTCTTCAAGCCGACCAAGCATCTCAGCCTGGAAGATCCAAAGATCTCCGCTCGTGCAATCGTGGAATCGGATACCATCCGCATCGACCTCTCATCCAAATCACTGGCCCGCCAGGTTGAGCTCAAACTGGAAGGCGCGGACGTCGTCTTCAGCGACAATTACTTCGACCTGCCCGCCGGACGCAACGTGACCCTCAGCGCTCCGCTGCCGCAGGGTTGGAAGCCCGCCCAGGTCAAATCGGCCTTGAAGGTCCGTTCAGTCTATGATTCGTACGCGCACGGCGCGTCAAAATAACTCATTCATTACAAGTAAGGAGTGAACCATGTCTGACAAAATTAAAGAACTTGTCGCGAAGATGACCCTCGAAGAAAAGGCCGCCATGATCACCGGCGTTACCTGGTGGACCACCGAACCCATCGAGCGGTTGGGCATCCCCGAATTGATCATGTCTGACGGTCCGCACGGACTGCGTCACCAGGCCGACCCACACACCGAGACTCACACCAGCCTGCCCGCCACCTGCTTCCCGACAGCATCGATTACCGCCGCCACCTGGGACGTGGAGCTGATCCGCAAGATGGGTGAAGCTCTTGGTGATGAATGCGTTGCTCAGGACGTAGACGTGCTGCTTGGCCCCGGTGCGAACATGAAGCGATCGCCACTATGCGGACGTAACTTCGAGTATTACTCCGAAGATCCCTTCCTCGCCGGTGAGATGGCCGCCAGCCTCATCAACGGCATCCAGAGCAAGGGCATCGGTACCTCGCTCAAGCATTTCGCGGTCAACAACCAGGAATTCCAGCGCTTTTGCATCAGCGCCGAAGTGGACGAACGCACCCTGCGCGAAATCTACCTGGCCGCGTTCGAAAAAGCCGTCAAACAGGCCAATCCCTGGACGGTGATGTGTTCCTATAACAAGATCAACGGAACCTACGGCTCTGAAAACTATCATAACCTCACCGAGATTCTCAAGGGCGAGTGGGGATTCGAAGGCCTCATCGTCTCCGACTGGGGCGCGGTGCACGATCGCGTGGCTTCCCTCAAGGGTGGGCTGGACCTTGAAATGCCCGGCCCACAACCGCGCCGTGTGCAGGCCGTCATCGACGCCGTCAAAGCCGGCACGCTCGATGAAGCGCTCCTCGATGAATCCGTACGCCGCATCCTCAACATCACCCTGCGAGCCGACAAGACCGCCAAGGGCAAAGCCTTTGATGCTGAAAAGCATCACGCCCTGGCCGCGAAGATCGCCTCTGAGGGCATGGTGCTGCTAAAGAACAACGGCATCCTCCCGCTTAAGAAATATGAGAAGATCGCTGTGATCGGACGCTCCGCTGCTGAAGCCCACTACCAGGGCGGCGGCAGTTCGCACATCAACCCGACCAAACTGATGGTACCTTTCAAGGAATTCCAGACGCTAGCCGGTGATGCCGAGGTGGCGTACGCACCGGGATATCCTGCCGACAATTCCATTCAGAAAGACCTGATAAACGAAGCCGTCACCGTTGCAGGGACTGCTGATGTGGCGGTGCTCTATATCGCGTTGCCGACCTTCAAGGAATCGGAAGGCTACGACCGCAAGGATCTCGACCTCACCGACCACCAGGTCGCGCTCATCAAGGCGGTCTCTGCCGTCCAGCCCAACACTGTGGTTGTGCTCAACAATGGCGCGCCTGTTACCATGAGCGCCTGGATCGGCGGCGTGGCAGCCGTGCTCGAAGGCTACATGATGGGGCAGGCTGGCGGTGTTTCCATCTCCGACATCCTCTTCGGCAAGGTCAATCCCTGCGGCAAACTGGCCGAGACCTTCCCGATGCGCCTCGAAGACACTCCCGCTTACATCAACTGGCCCGGCGGCGCCGGCAAGGTCCACTACGGCGAAGGGCTGTTCATCGGCTACCGCTATTATGACGCCCGCAAGCTGCCGGTGCAGTTCCCGTTCGGCTTTGGTCTCAGCTACACCACCTTTGCTTACAGCAACCCGAAGGTCTCGAAGAAATCCTTCAAGGATACCGAAGAGATCACCGTTTCGGTGGACGTGACCAACACCGGCAAACTCACCGGCAAGGAGATCGTTCAGCTTTACGTTCACGATCAGAAGTCCGCGCTGGTGCGCCCCGAGAAGGAACTCAAGGGCTTTGCCAAGGTCGAACTCAAACCGGGTGAGACCAAGACCGTCACCATCCCGCTGAATTTCCGCTCCTTCGCCTATTACCACCCCGCCTACAGGATGTGGATCACCGAGGACGGCGATTTCGATTTGCTCATTGGCGCTTCCTCCGCGGACATCCGCCATACCCTCACCGTTTCGCTCAAGTCGACCGTTGACCTGCCCTGCATTCTCTCCATGGAATCGACCATCCGCGAATGGACAGAAGACCGCCGCGGTAAGGCTGTGTTTGGCGAGTTCTACAATGAGGTCATGACCAGGGGCAAGGAACGCTTCGGTGGGGAAGGGCAGGAAGCCAGCATGGGCATGGACGTGCTCGATATGTTCGGCGACATGCCGCTGGTGAGCGTGCTGCTCTTTGTCCAAAATGAACTCAAGCAGCCGGCCGAAGATCTGGTGGCCGGGCTGCTCGCCAAAGTGCACCAAATGAAATAGGTTCTTCAAACCAGGAGGTTGATCATGCCGTTAACATTTGATTTTCCGCTTGAAAAGCTCAAGACCTACCAGGGCACGAATCCGCGCCCGGCGGATTTCGATAAATACTGGGACAAAGCCCTCACCGAGATGCGCGCGCTGGATCCGAAGGTGAAGCTGGTCCCCGCAAAATTCCAGGTGCCTAATGTGGAGTGCTTCGACCTGTACTTCACCGGTGTTGGCGGTGCCAGGATACACGCCAAGTTTCTACGCCCGGAGAAGATCGAATCGCCGCGCCCGGCGGTGCTGATGTTCCATGGCTACTCCTGCGATTCCAACGACTGGTCGCTCAAACTCGGATTCGTTGCCCAGGGTTTCATCGTCGCGGCGCTGGATAGCCGCGGTCAGGGCGGTCCCTCCGAGGAGATTGGCGGCGTCATCGGCAACACGCTGCACGGTCACATCATCCGCGGCCTCGAAGACGCCCTTGCCGGGCGCCCCGAGAAGCTGCTCTACCGCCAGAACTTCCTCGACACCGCCGAGCTGGCCAAAATTATCATGGACATGCCCGAGGTGGACGCAAAGAACGTCTGCGCCACCGGCTGGAGCCAGGGCGGCGGGCTTACCGTGGCCTGCGCCGCACTGGAACCGCGACTCCGCAAGGCAGCGCCGGTCTATCCCTTCCTTAGCGACTACAAGCGCGTCTGGGAGATGGACGAGGCCAAGGACGCCTACGCCGAGCTCAAGGACTTCTTCCGCCACGTCGACCCGCAGCACAAAAAGGAAGATGCCATCTTCGAAATGCTCGGTTACATCGACATCCAGAACCTGGCCCCGCGCATTCAGGCCGAGATCCTCTGGGGAACCGGCCTCTCAGACACCATCTGCCCGCCTTCTAGTCAGTTCGCTGCTTTCAACAAGGTCAAGTCCAAGAAGCAAATGGCTGTGTTCCCCGATTTCTCTCACGAGGAACTCCCCGGCCTGAACGACCAGATCTTCCAGTTCTTCATTGACAAATAATCAAATTGAAAAATGTCACTTGTAGGGGCGGGTTCCAAACCCGCCCTTCTTTATTTTTTCGTAGGGTGCGCTTTCAGGCGCACCATTTTTGCTTATTGATAATTATTGATATCATTGGTCAATTTCATTCTCACTCAATCTTCACCACTTCTCCCCCGACAATGCCATTCTCATTAAACGCGTCCACCGCGACCCAATACTCCTGGCCGTCATTCAACGTACCAAGGTGCAACTCGTTTTGCCCGTACACCAGCCAACTGTGATACAGCTTGCCGGGGGCGTGACCGTAACGGACGTTGTACCCTGTGGCTCCCGCAGAATTCGTCCAGGTGATCGAGGCGTCCAGTCCCCCCAGACGTTCGCCGCGGGCACGGACTGGCGCGGGCAGCGCGCCATTGCCTTTGCCGAATACCCTCAACCCACTGACCGCCAAACGGCTGCCGTAGGGCATTTCGAACCCGGTCAAGCGCAGATACCGCAGCCGGACGGGCGGATCAAAGACCAGGTAATCGTGGGGCAGGTCGGTTTCCGTTTGGCGCTTATCCTCAAGGATCTGCCAGGTGTTGCCATCAGTGGAGCTTTCCAGCTGGTATCTTGTCCGCGTTGCGTTGATCTCGATGTGGCGCTTGATACCGATGCTGGAATGGAATTCGATCCCTCGTAAATTGTGGGCTTTTACCTTGTGGTCGGCAAAATTGATCTGGATGGCGTTGACAGTGCAGATTTCCTTCAGGTCGAGGGTGAGGGTTTCGCCCGGCTTTTTACTGCCGGCCGCCCAGTGGGTGCGGATGTCTTCGTCCACCGCGTATTTTGGAGAGCATTTCCCGAGTGAAGAGGATGCACGGACAGGTTTTTGATACGAAAGGAGCATCCAGCCTGTGAAAGGAGTTTTCCACGGATCGATCTTCTTCTGAGGAAGGACGGTGGGGTAGTCACCGAAATGGGTGTTGCAGAAAAACTCCCCGTCTTCATCGAACCCGGCCGGGAACAGGCCAATCCGCCGCTCGAAGATATGGTTACGGCTGATGCGCATTGTGGCAATGTGCCAGAAATTGCCGTATGCGTCCTGAAAAGTGCTGCCATGCCCGGCGCCATTGATGAAACCGCCGGGTTTGCTGGAGAAGGGATTGTTCTGCGCGTACTCATACGGTCCAAGCGGATGATCGCTCACGTAAACGCCGTCGGCATAGGTGTTGTATTCCGTCCCCGGGGCCGCGTATTGCAGGTAATATCTCCCATTGTGTTTCGTCATCCATGGGCCTTCGATAAATGGCCTGTAGCCGGACATCCTGGTAAAACTCTTCGACATCAGGGTTTCGAGCTTTTTGTTATCGTTATCGTTGCCGATCCGTTCCCAGCCGTGCGAGTTGTGCCCGTCGTGGATCAACTCCACCCGTTCGCCGATCGGCAGCATGGTTTGCCGGTTCATTTCCACCCCCCAGATCGGGGTTTGATTTGAGCAGCCCCAGTAAAGATAGACCCTGCCGTCATCATCCTGGAAAAGGTCCGGATCCCAAAAATCGAACGGACGCGAGACCTCTTCGAATTTGCCGCTGAGCGGATCTGCTGTCCTTAAGATCGGACAACTCTCTCCGCGCTGCGAAGCGCAGAAATACAGCATGCCGTCGATCTCCTTCACGTCAGGAGCATAGTCGTAAATGGGCAGTTCAGATTTCTCGTGAAAGAGCCAATCATGCAAGTCTGTCGAAGTCCAGAACCCGGCAGACATGGAAGGGAAGAGGTAATACAGCCCTTTGTAACGCACCGCCGATGGATCGGCTGCCTCACGGTTGATCGAATTATCGAAGGGCGTTTTGCGGAAGATTTGAAACTTGTACGGCAGGTTCAATGGGTTGCAATAGGTATTGGGCATGGATGCGCTCCTCCAAATCTCTTTTTTATTGCAGATGATGATTAACTGTAAGAATTTGTCGATCTCAAGAGAGAAGAATTTCCGGCCATTAGTAAATTTTCAGTAGGGTGCGCCTTCAGGCGCACCATTTCTATCCAAATATCTGATTTGACAAAGAACTTTGCCACAGAGGCACAGAGAATTTATTTATGGTTACTCTGTGTTTTTTTGTGGATTCGTAGAAGATCGCTCAGATCGGATACACATCCACCGCGGACCCGGCATTCAATCCGCCGGCACCCGCCGGCACACGGATAAGCCCCTGCGCGGGCAGGTAGCTGAAGATCAGGCTGCTCTTGTAGTTGACCGGTTCAGCCTGGACGCCATCCGCCGTCTCGACCAGGCACACCGGCCACCAGGTTTCCCGTCCGTCGCGGACGGTCAGGGTCGAGGTCAGAGTA
>CAYWCH010000122.1:0-7359 GCA_964456715.1 uncultured Anaerolinea sp.
TTTCTTTACGCGATCAATAATCGATTCAACCGATGACCTTTGCACATCCATGGCACTGACAAACACCAAGTCTGCCCAGCGAATATCTCTATCGGTCAGTGGGAGAATGTTCGTGTCGATCAACTTCCTGTTCCAATCCTTGGGAAGCAATGCTGAAATGGTCATCATCCCAAGCGGGGGATTGCTTACCTTTTTGTTAATAAACTTCAGCGCATGCTTGAAGCTCCAAAAAGTGTCGGGGAATTCGGGATAAACCATCAAGACATTCATTTTTACTCCTGATCTTTCTTGAAGTCTATCCAGACCGCTTGGGATTAAGATGTGAAAAAGGTCATGGTGTGAGACCTATCTGTTGAGGCAACCTGACCAAACCCATTACTTTCTACATCATCTGAGAAAATGCCTGATGCTATAATTGGATGGATGAACGGAAAACAGGGAGAATCTGAGTTTAATATCACCAGTGGAACCGACTTGGCGTTTGCCATCGTCGTGTTAATTTCATATTTCACGGCGTTCTCCAAAGCGCTTGAGATATCAGTTTTCTTGATCACTGTGTTGATTTTTCTCGGAATCGCATACATTGCCAATGGAATTTACGGTTTTTCCTACGTTAATCAATCAGAGAATTTATCACCAAAGCTTTTATATTTTTTAATTCAATTGATTCTGGGTGGATTGATCATCTTTTTCAGTAAGGGTGGGGGGTTCAACGCTTACATATTGCTGCCCCTCGCTGCTCATACCGCGATGACACTCAATCAGGAATGGATGTTGACCACGAACATCGGAATATTCCTGGTTTACGTGATCTCTGTCATTGGTTATTCAAATAATTGGGCATCGGTTTGGGCAGGTCTTCCCATTTTCTTTGCAGGTCAGGTGTTTATCTTGATTTTCACGCAAATGGCAGTCACTGAGCAAAAAGGCCGCTTGAAAATGGAAAAGCTGGCTGCAGAACTTTCAGAGGCAAATTCGCATTTGAGTGAATATGCAAGCCAGGTAAAAGATTTGACCATCAGCCAGGAACGCAACCGGTTCGCTCGCGAAATCCATGATGGCCTTGGGCATTATTTGACCACGATCAATATGCAGATCAAAGCTGCCCAGGCAGTGTTAAAAAAGGATCCCAAACAGGCTGATGATTTGTTGGGAAAAGCAGAGCAATTAACGTCAGAAGCATTGATCGATGTGCGCAACAGTGTGGAATCACTTCGTGAAGGTAAAGATTCACCTTCATCGCTGCACGAGAGGATCAAATGGTTATTGGAGACAGCGAAAGTTAAGAATCGTGATTATCATTTTCAATTAATTGGTAATCCAAGGCCAATCACATCTCAAATGGATGTGACACTCTTTAGATTGGTACAGGAAGCGATCAACAATGCCAACAAACACTCGAAATCAAGCAAGGTGGAAATCTCATTAAGTTATGAGAATCCTGATCAAATCTCTTTATCGATACTGGATAATGGCATTGGTTCAGATGATCCGCAGGGTGGTTTTGGTTTGATCGGTATGAAAGAACGAGTACGATTGATCAACGGTGATATGAAAATCGAAACAGGATCCGGAAAAGGTTTTCTGATCGAAATCGTAGTTCCAGGATAAGAGGTGTTTATTGTGATTAAGATTTTAATAGTGGATGATCAATCGCTTTTTCGTGAAGCGTTGAAGACGCTCTTGAACGCCTCTGCTGACTTCGAGATCGTTGGCGATGCTTCGAATGGTGAAGAAGCGTTACGGATGGTTTTGCAGCATTCTCCGGATATCGTTTTGATGGATTTGCGTATGCCCATTATGGACGGCGTGGAAGCTACTAAACGGATCCTGCAGATGGGAAAATCAACAAAAGTGATCGTTCTAACGACTTTTGATGATGACGAGAATGTATTTGAAGCATTACGGGCAGGCGCTGTTGGATATCTACTCAAGGATGTTTCCTCTGATAAGCTATATGAGGCGATTAAAGCAGCCAACCAGGGAGAATACTTTCTTTTGCCTTCAATTACCGCCAAGGTCGTTTCGGAATTTTCGAGGATCTCAAAGCCGGCTCCCAAAAACCAGGAAATGTTTTTACCCGATCCGCTTTCACCAAGGGAGATCGAAATTATTCGACTGGTAGCCACGGGTGCCAGCAATAAAGAGATTGCTGATAAGTTGGTGATTTCCGAAGGAACAGTCAAGAACCATCTATCAAGTATATTAAGCAAGCTGAGCGTTCGTGATCGAATGCAGGCAGTTCTGAAAGCAAAAGAATTGGGTATTATCACGATTTAAACCTGGGAAGGACGTATGGACGAAAAGCGCTTGACTAAACAGATTTCATCAAAGCTGCAAATTTCATCATTATTCGGGTTAATGTTGGTCATTGCCGGAGTCATGATCATTTGCGAATTGCGGATCAAAACTGGCTGGCTGATCATCGCTATTCCGGGGTTGATGGGCCTGATTCTGCTGATGTACGGTCTGCTTTCATCGAAAAAGGGATGGCTTATCGCCGGCAGCCTTGTTACCGGAATTGGCTTGGGGATTTTCTTCGCTCTGCAGAATTTTAGAGAAATCTTGCTTCTGCACCGATTCGGCTATCTATTGATGTTCCTGGCTGCAGGTTGGATGATTTCTTTTATCCTATTGAAGCTGTTCTACCAAATCACCGCGTGGTGGGCTTTGATATGTGCCAGCATCTTTGGTGGAGCGGCATATGCCATGCTATTCAAAGGTGCCAACGCGTTCGATATTGTGCTGGATATCACGATTCCATTGGGGTTAGTCTTTCTCATCTGGGGTTTCCGACGAAGATTGATCGGTTTGATCATCACCGGATGCGTGGTCATGGCAAGCGGTGCCGGTATTTATATGGGCTGGAATCGCGCAACTGATCCGCAGGGTCTGGTCGAAACAGGCACCATGCTGGTCTGGTTCTCATTGGCCTGGTTCATGGTTACCGTGTTTTCACGCATACTGTTCAGGAAATTCATTTGGTGGCCATTGATTCCGGGTGGTGTACTGGCCATGACAGGGTGGGGGCTGTATATTGGCGGCAATCCGGGTAACGCGGTGGACTTTGTTGGAAACACTGGTTCCATTGGCTTGATCATCTTTGGAGTCTATCTTCTACTGATGCGTTTTGGAATGCAAAAGTAAAGCAGAATTTGTCCCGCTATCAGAGGTCTCAGACGAGACCTCTGATTTTTCCCCCTGTTCAAAGCTCCATCTAACTGATAAGATAAGCGGTTGTTAAAATCGGTTACTCTTTTTTGATTGGATTATTTAATGGAAAAAGCAAGAGAAGATATTCGTAATGTTGCGATAATCGCTCACGTTGATCATGGGAAAACCACACTGGTGGATGGATTATTAAAACAAGCCAGAGTTTTTCGAGAAAACCAGCAAGTACAAGATAGGGTGATGGATTCAAACGATCTCGAACGAGAACGAGGTATCACCATCCTTGCAAAGAACACTGCCATTACCATTCCCGATCCTAAAACGGGAAAAATGGTCAAGATCAATATCGTCGATACTCCCGGTCATGCCGATTTTGGTGGAGAAGTTGAGCGGGTCATGAACATGGTGGACGGTGTTTTATTGTTGGTCGACGCAGCTGAAGGCCCCATGCCGCAAACACGATTTGTGCTCAAGAAAGCATTGGAAATGGGTCACAAAGCCATCGTGGTCATCAACAAGATGGATCGCAAGGATGCAGATCCTGAACGTGCCGTGAACCTGACTTTCGATCTGTTCATTGAACTTGGAGCCAATGACAAACAAGCCGATTTCCCGATCGTTTACGCCAACGCCATCACACAGCAGTCTGGAATGAACCACGATCTTGAGCCTAATCTGCAGCCACTATTCAATGCAATCCTGGAAAACGTCCCGGCACCGGTGGTGGATGTTGATGCACCGTTACAACTATTGGTGACAAACCTTGGTTACGATGATTATCGAGGTGTCACAGCGGTCGGACGCATTCACGCTGGTAAGATCCTGGCCGGTGCACCTGTTGCACGGATGCTTAAAGATGGCACAGTTGTCCCTGAACGCGCCAGATACTTGTACGTCTTCCAGGGGTTGGACAAGGTTGAGATCGATTCTGCCAGCGCAGGTGATATCGTTGCTATCGCCGGTTTGGAAGGTATTGGGATTGGTGAAACTTTAGCTGATCCATCCAATCCGGTAGCTCTGCCCATAATCCAAGTGGAAGAGCCGACTGTCCGCATGACTTTCGGTGTGAATAACTCGCCATTTTCAGGTAAGGAAGGCAAGTGGGGAACCTCCAGGAAATTACGAGAACGATTGTTCGAAGAATTAAGGAACAATGTCGCATTGCGTGTAGAAGAGACTGAGAGTTCGGATACATTCATTGTCTCAGGGCGAGGGGAGTTGCACCTGGCGATTCTGATAGAAACGATGCGGCGCGAGGGATATGAATTCCAGGTTTCAAGACCCGAAGCGATCTTCAAAACTGGAGTCAATGGTGAAACCCTGGAACCATTCGAGGAGCTTCACATAGACACCAGCCCGGATACAGTCGGAACGGTCGTCGAGATGCTGGGGAATCGCCGCGGAAAAATGCTGAACATGATCAACAATCCCGATAATACTGTTCATCTGCATTATCTGGTGCCGACACGTGGTTTGTTGGGCTTCCGTTATCAATTCCTGACAGCCACGCGCGGCATGGGTATTTTGAATACAATTTTCCATGATTATTTGCCGCTGGCTGGTGCGATCACAGCTCGTGCGACCAGTTCGATTGTTGCATGGGAAACTGGACCCACGTCAACTTACGGGCTCAAGAATGCCGAAGAGCGTGGTGTGCTGTTCCTGGGCGCAGGGGTGGATGTGTATGAGGGCATGGTGGTAGGGGAGACACAACGTCCGGACGATCTGACGGTAAACGTTTGTAAGAAGAAACATCTCACCAATATGCGTTCATCGAACAAAGACATCGAAATTCGCTTGACGCCGCCGCTGGTGATGAGCCTGGATCAGGCGATTGAGTACCTGGCTGAAGATGAATTGCTGGAAGTAACTCCCAAAAACTTCCGAATTCGTAAACGGATTCTTGATACAGAAGAACGCGGCAAGCAGACCAAAAAAGCCAGGGAAGCCCTGGAAGACGCGGAATGAGATTAAGAGAATATTAAAAAATGGTTATTGACTTCCAGGCGAATATATGATAAAGTTATTCGCGTAGGATGCTTAGTAGTTCTTGTTGGATGTATAAAAGACAGCCCAAAGGAGAAAGCTCCAGGACTGTCTTTTTTTGACCGCTCCGAGAGAACGAACAAAAAATCCTAAAAAATGGTAATTTTGCTATAGGAGGCAAAAAATGTCAGAACGGATCGTCGGTACGGTCAAATGGTTCAACGGAACCAAAGGTTACGGTTTCATTTCCCGCGAAGGTGGCGAGGATGTGTTTGTTCACTTCTCCGCTATCCAGGCTGATGGCTATCGCAACCTCGAAGAAGGCCAGAAGGTCGAATTCTCGATCGAAAAAGGCCCCAAAGGTCTCCAGGCCAGCAATGTTGTTATAGTCAAGTAAGATAGAACAATACTGCAAACTGGATCCGTCTCGATCACTCGAGACGGATTTTTATTTATTTCTTGTCTTCTTCAATGGCATTCCAGTAGCCTTTATCCAGTTCATCGTCCGAAAGGTGAGCGTATCGTTGCGTCACAGCGATATTTTTGTGTCTGGCCAATTCCTGTGCTAATTTCAGATTTCCTGAAGCTCGCAGCACCCGCGTGACAAAATAATGTCTGAAAGAGTGCGGCGTAATCGTTCCAACCGCGTCCGAACCGATAAACTCAGACACGCGTTCTGTGACGATGTTTCTGCCAGTGGTGGTGGTCATTGGTTTGACCTTTGAACCTGCCCCGCGGTCGTGACGAGCAAACAATGGTAAAGATGACAATGAGCGATTGGATGAACCGTCGATCTCACGTCTGGCATTGAGATAGTCGAGCAAAGCATCGGTGGCCCGGGTGGAGAAGCGGACGATATCCTGTCGATTGCCTTTTCCTATGATCATGGCCTTGCCTTCGTTCCAGTCCAAATCACCACGGCGAAGTCCACAGGCTTCGTGGACGCGCAATCCTGTATCTGCAAGCGTCAACAAGAAAGCACGATCGCGCAGGTTGATCAAACGATCTTCCTTCTCTTCGTAGGGTTTGTTCTTCAATTCTTCTGCGTGTAGTAGAACTTTTTCAATATCGGAAATGGGGAATTGCGGCAGCCTGACTCCAGGACGCCTGGCTCTTTGCTGGATCAGCATGCGTATCCGCGGTAAATTAATGGATGCAAGATTCTCAGCAGAAACATATGCAAAGAAACCGGCTGCGGCAGTAAGGTAAAGCCTCTCAGTGGTCGCTGCGTGGTCTTTCAGGGAATAAGCCAGCCACACGATCGATTCCTCGGGCAGCGATTTGATATCAGTGGTATTGATATCAATATGATTGTCCAGAAGGCACGTGGTGAAATATTGCATGGCATTCTTGTAGGTTGACGCTGTGTGTGCGCTGCGAGCTAGTTTTACAGAGTCAATGTAATCATTTATCGACTGGAGGATTGTGGTGGTCATTATTCTCCTTTTTGACTTTGATTAATGCTTATTATAATAATACTTATCGAAACCATGAGAATATTATACAGGGATTTCTCCCCTGTTTCAAGCATTAATTTCAATTGATCATGCTTTCAAATGATCTGTTGAGGATATATAATTCTCTTTAAAATGAGAAATGAATGATGGATTCCCTAACGGAGAAAAGCAGGACAAATGACGTTTTATTAGTGGTTCCAAATGGCATAAGCAACCAGTACATCGTTCCAGGAAATGAGGGCTTTCTGCTAATAGACACAGGGCTTCGAAGCAACTATACGAACTTGGTCAATTTTCTTTCCAGGCAAAGAATATCAGCTCAACAACTGAAAATGGTGGTAATCACCCACGCTGATGGCGATCATTTTGGTTGTCTGGATCTCCTTGTCAGCAATTCGACAGCAAAACTATCCACAGCCTCGTCTGAAATTGAAGCAGCAGCCATTGGTAAGGGAGAATCATCCAGACCATTGAAAGCAAAAGGACTCCAAAAATTCATCCTTGACATGACCATCCCATTATTTTCCAGTAAACCGGTAAAGATAACGAAGATTCTCCTTCCCGGCGAGATCCTTCCCTTTCTTGGTGGCTTGAAAGTACTGGATACCTCTGGACATACACCCGGACATATCTCTTTATGGTCAGAAAGTCAAAAAATCCTTTTCAGTGGCGATTCGATTAGGATTCAAAATGGCGTGCCCTCCCCTTCCAGCGGTGTTAACACCTGGGATGAGGGTTTGGCTGT
>CAYWCH010000123.1:0-7355 GCA_964456715.1 uncultured Anaerolinea sp.
ACCCTCGAAGTTGTTACCGTTAAGCAGACTGTAATTGGGCATGCCCCAGTTGACGAAAATGATCTTCTCGGGTCCGACCAACTCGCGCAGTCTGGTCTCATACTGCTGCAGGCCCTCGTTCCAGGCGGCGTCGAATGCTGAATAATCGCTGAGTAGTGTGTTCGACTGATCGGGGTCGATGGTACGCGCGGTGGAGTTGTCGATGAGCCAGCTCTCGTTGGCGTCGGAGCGGTCGATCAGCAGACCGTCCCAGGCAGCGGTCTTGAGCAGGGCGGCGTCGCTGCGGGCGTGGTAGCTGATCCAGTTCTCGGCGCCGACGGCCTGGTCCACGGTGGCAAGCGGCGCGAGGGTGCTCAGGTTGAGCAGCCAGGAATTGGGCCAAAAGGAGATGTGAGCGGCGATGCGCGTTCCGGCAGGGTGGGTCGAGGCGGGGCGTATGTATCCACGCTGCACCGTCAGGGTGAGGGCGGTGGCGTCCACGGCTGTGACCAGTACGCTCTCGCCGTCGATCAGTACCGCGTCACCGGGGATGAACAGATCAAAGGTTTTTGCGCCGTCACTGGCTGTGACCGCGGCCACGTGCAGGGTGGTGTTTGAGGCATCCACCTCTTCAGTGAGGGTGCTGCCCACCTGGGTGAGGAACCACTCGGGTGGGATTTTCTGGATTTCGGCATTGGACCAGGTGTCGCTGATATCTGCGTCCGGATCGAAGTCCAGTTCGCAGGCGTTGGTGGAATTGAGGAGCAGGATATCGGGGTTAAGCGCTTTCAGGTCAGGCACGCTGCCCGAATCCCAATCGCCAAGGATGACCCAGTCGTAACGGGCGACGTCTTCAAGCGGCTGGGTCGAGAGGTCCGGCCACCACATTCCCAGGCGCGGGTAATCCAGCGTCAGGGCTTTGGAGGCGGCTGCGTTGGGTTCTGCCGTGGCAGCGGGGCCAGCGCAGGATGAAAGAAACAAAGAGACGGTTATCAGCAGGATCGCGGCAATGCGGATCGTTTTCATTTTTACCCCGTTGTTGTTTACTTCCCGGTCAGTTTTTGGTTTTGTTCCAGCAGCGCCACGGCCTCTTCGATGCGGTGCTGACGGGTGGATTCCTGTTTGGCAGAACTGATCCACATCAGGTAACGCTTCTGATGTGATGGCGCCATGCCCGAGAAGTTGGCCCAGGCACGCGGATGCTCCTTGAGGGTCTGTTTGATGGCCGTGATCTCGGCGGAATTATCCGGTCTTTCCTGTTTGTATGGATCCTTCTTCAGCAGCTCAGGGTCGATCACTGCCAGCCCGGCGGGGGTCATGCGTCCCGTACCGACCAGTTTGCGCATGCGCTTCAGGTTCAGGGCCGACCACTTGTCTTTATTGGTGCGCGGGGTAAACTTACGCGCGTACTTTTCCTCATCGATCTTCTGGATGATGCTGTCGATCCAACCGAAGCACAACGCTTCTTCCACTGTATCGTCGTAGAGCATGGAGGTTTTGCCGCTGTCGCGCTTGTAATAGACGAACCACACCTCCTTTTCAGCGCTGCCGTGCTCTTCGAGCCAGCGGCGCCATTCCGCCCGGTCGGCAGTGGTGAAGGTGAGCGGCATTTTCATGCGCGGGAGTGGTGCAGCAGTTCCTTATCGGCCTGCTCGATCTCGATGGCCACAGCCTTGCTGTCGGCCTTGATCTCGGCGGCGACGCCGCTGGTGTATCCGATGAACTTGATCAGGTCGCGAGCCTGACGCAGCAGGTCTTTGATCTGGGCGGTGTAGGAGAAATCGGTCCATCCGGTGTCTGGTGGAATGGGGTAATCGCGCGCCTGCTGGATGAGTTTGCGTGCGCGTTCGATGCGTTCTGCGGCTGTGATCAATTTGGCCATGAAAATCCTCAAACAATGAAGTTTTGAAATTTTGAGTTTTCCTGCAGATTACTCCAGGGATATCAAGTGAAACAGAGCAAAAACAACCAAAAATTGATTTTTTTACTTCAACCTCACCCCTGCCCCTCTATACGCGTTTTTCGCGCATCCTGCTCCTGCACGAAGTGCGGGAGACAGGGTTTCCTTGCCAAAAAGGGGTTGGGGGTGAGAAAATATATTGTACAATGGTCAAACGCGCTCTAATAATTATATACGAAACGTGTAATTGAGGACAAAAAGTTATACAATCACATAAACGATATTACGAGGGAATATGCCAATAAATGACGGGAACGCGTTGATCGCATTGATCTGTGTGGGGGGATTCTTTCTGGTTTTTCTCATTCTTATGCTGCTGTCAGTGATTCAGAAACGAAAACGGAAAACCGCATTAGGAACAATCGTGACGCAGCTTGGTTTTCAGGTGCAGCCTCGGGCTGATGCTGAATTCCTGCGGCATCTCCAGAAGCTCTACGAACCGTCCCAGGTGAAGAAGGTAAGTAATGTAGCCGTCAAGCTGGTTGGTGATGAGTGGTATTTTTTATTTGACATCACCTATACGTCACCCCGCATGTCATCAAGCGACAGTTATCCTTCGATCAGCACCGAAAACAACAATGTGGCGGTGCTTTCGCCGCACCTTGACCTGCCGCCGTTCATCCTGATGAACCGCATCATGGCACCGGATGTTCTGGGAGGCATACCTGATAGGGTGCTCTCTTATACTGCCACTGCTGCCGGCTTCAGAGAATACAAGGAAGTGCCGGCTGTTTTCGAAATGAATTACAAGCTCTTCATCAAAGACGATCCGCGCCTGGCAACGGCTTTTCCCGACCAACTGCTCAACCAATTGGGGCTTCTTGACAACGTGGTAGGCCGAGGCCTGGACAAATTGCTGGTACTTAACCGCTACGATCTGCGCGGCTCCGACAAACTGGACGCTGTGAAAATGGCTGAACAGGTAGCCTTGCTAAAGCAGGTGACCGACTGGTTGGTGAGATAATTACCCTTGTTGGTGGATTAAAATCCAATATAATTGCGATATGCAACAAATTAACATAACAATTGGAGAAAAGATGAAAAAGAGATTCGTTCAGATCGTTTTACTAGTGACTCTGATCGCCAGCCTGATTGCAGGATGTGCGGGTAGCCCGGCAACCGCCACAGTTGCAGTCACCACTGCCGCCCCTACCGAAGCAACCGCTGCAACCACCGCTCCAGTGGTGGTCACCGATGCAACGGGCCAAACGCTCACCTTTGAGACTTTGCCGCAGCGTATTGTCATCGCCGGCAAGGCAACCTCACTGTTGCTCGATTCGTTCTACATGTTTCCCGAAGCCACATCCCGGCTGGTGGGATATGAATTGCGCATGCAGAACGGCGATGCCTTCCTCAAGATCGTTGATGCCGATCTCGCAGCAAAAATCAAATTGGAGAATAATTCCTCCGCCGAACAGATCGCCGCTGCCACCCCTGACCTGGTCATCATGAAGACCTATATGAAGGAATCGATGGGTCCCACGCTTGAGGCATTGGGTATTCAGGTACTTTATGTCGATATGGAGACGCCAGATTCCTTTTACGCCGATCTGCGAAACCTGGGCGCCGTGCTGGGGAACTCCGCCCGCGCCGAAGAACTGGTGGCATATTACCAGGGTTATGTGGATGCCATCTCCGCCAAAACAGCGGCTCTGAGCGATGCCGAGAAGCCCAATGTACTGCTGCTTCAACAATCCAACAAGGATAACGAGATCGCCTTCAAGGTGGCTCCCACTGCCTGGCTGCAGACCCTGATGGTCACGAACGCCGGCGGTACTCCCGTCTGGGCAGACTCGGCCGATCCGACCGGTTGGGCTGTCGTCAACCTGGAGCAAATCGCTGCCTGGGATCCCGATATCATCCTCATCGTCAACTACTCGGGCGACGCATTGAATGTGGTGGATCAACTCAAAACAGACGCCACCTGGTCCGAGCTTAAAGCCGTGAAGAATGGCACCATCTACGCTTTCCCCATGGACTTTTTGAGCTGGGACCAGCCTGATTCACGCTGGTGCCTGGGCATGATGTGGGCAGCCACCAAGATCCAGCCGGAGCTGTTCGCGGATGTGAACATGACCGATGAGATCACTAATTTCTACAAAACGGCCTACGGCCTGGACGACACGGTCATCCAGGAACAGATCCTGCCGCTTGTAATAGGCAGCTAATCGAAACGAAAACCAGCAGATTTACTCTGCTGGTTTTTTGATCGTTACTTGTAAAAGCCGAACCTCTTCAATTCCGCTATCTCGATCTTTCGCAGTCTTTCGCTACCCGGGCTGAGCAGATAGATTCCTCCATTGCGGTGCAGAATGGGGATGCGCCTGCCCAGCTTGCTGAAGGCGGTTCGCATGTCTTCAGAGAGAGCAGCATAGCTTTCGAACTCGTCCGGCCAGATGCAGAAGATGTCGTCGTAAAACTTGACGAACTCACGGCGGTAGGCGTCGGTCACTGTATCGAGGTGGCTGATCACCCAGCAGACGCCCTCGAATTCCCACTCGTAGGCCAGACCGATGAAGTGGTAGTCTTCGGTGACGTAGGGGAAGAAGGGGAACTGCCGGCAACTGGTGGAGCGGTACTGTCGTTCGCAGTGTTCCGGTCCGCGGCAGGCCAGCAGCATCAGGTGTTCGGGGGTCTTTTCCTGCAGTTCAACCGGGTCAGCCGGGTCGGAGGGGCATTCGTCACCGCGCCAGGGGTGCCAGAGCTGCGTACGCGATTTGACATACTCCCACTCCTCTTTATATCCCACCGGGACGGCATGGCAGATATCGCAGCAGAAGGGCTTGCCGTTCGGGTTGAACGGCAGGCACTTCGCGCCGCAATCGAAATCGGTCACCGGCGCGTCGAACGCGTCGTAAAGACTGCGGATATCGAGGTGGGGGGTGTATCCCGGCATCGGATGGGTTATTTCTCTGCCGGGGGCACGAAGCCGGGCACCTTGCGCGCAAATTCAGCGCCAAAGGCGTGGGCTTTTTCGAGGTCGGCCCATTCGGGCGCGCCCTTGAACTCGAAACTACCGTCGAGGGTCCATTTGAGCCCTTCAGCGAATGATGCCAGTTGATTTTGGCCGCCGCCCAACCAGGCACAACTGCCGAATCCGGCTGCCAGTTTGTTGTAGACGCGTTTGCGTTTGGCCAGGTTGAGCACGCTGGCCATCACCGGAAAGAGCTCACCCTCATAGGTGGGAGCGCCGATGAGAACGGCTTTGTTCACCCACAGCTCGGGCAAGATATAACTGACGTGGGTCTTTTGTACGTCGAGGACGGTTAAGGGCAGACCCGCGTCCACCACACCCTGGGCGACAGCTTCCATGGCTTTACGGGTGTTGCCGTACATCGAGGCGTACAGTAATACCACGCCATCCTCAGCGGGTTCGGTGGCATATCCTGCCCAACGATTGTAGAGCTCGATGATGCGTTCCGGATGGTTGCGCCAGATCAACCCGTGCGAGGGAGCGACGATGGCCACCGGGACATTCGCCAGTTTGTTGATGGCATTGCGGGTGGATCTTGAAAACACCGCCACGATATTGACGTAATAACGCAGCGCCTGTTTTTCGTACCAAGCAATGTCAATACCGGGATCGTCGAAGATGGTTCCGTTCAACGCGCCATAACTGCCAAAGCCATCGCACGAGAACAGGATCTTCTCACTCGTTTCGTAGGTCATCATGGTTTCGGGCCAGTGCACGAACGGAGTGGAGGCGAACTTCAACTGATGCCTGCCCAGGTCGAGCACGTCGCCGTCCTTGACGATCATCACACCGCTGGTAATGCCGTAGAAACTCGCGAGCATCTCGGCGCATTTGGGCGAGCATACGATCTGCACCTGGGGTGCCAGCATACGGAACAATCGCAGTGCGCCGGAATGGTCCGGTTCGAGGTGGTTGACGACGATGTAATCGATCTTGGCCGGGTCGGTGATCGAGGTCACCTTTTCCAGCAGGTCTTCGGCGGTCGAAAGGCTGCTCAAATCAATGATGGCTTTCTTCTCATCGTCGATCAGGTAACTGTTGTATGCGACGCCTTCCTCGCGCACCGGCCAGAGGCCTTCAAATAGCTCGATCTGACGGTCGTTCAAGCCGACCCAATAAATGGAGGGGCGGATTTCAACTGGAAGCATGGTAAATCTCCTGTAAAGATTCGATTATTGTTTCGGCCCCATGTAAACCACTTCAAAGAGGAGGTTGTCGGGGCTCTTGAACATCACCTGGTAATACGTATTGCTGCCCTCGCTGAATTCGGGGCGGTGGCAGGGTGTGTTGAACAAACAGGCGATGTTGTGTTCCTTCAGGTAGGTCACAGTTTCGTCCACATCAGATTGGGCTGCCACGTGGACAGCAATGTGGTTGGTACCGATGCCGTCGTAATCGTTGGCGGTATCCTTGAGCCCGCCGGCAAACCACAGGCCGGCGTGATTTGGGTCCAGTACGCCGACCATTTCGGGGCTTTCAGCGATCACTTTCCATCCCAAAAAGGTGAACAGGCCGCGGTAAAAGCCGGCATTGACCGGGTGAATATTAACCTGCAAGTGACCAATCGTCGATTTCATGATTCCTCCTCAGGTATCCTTATATTCTTATTTTACCCAAGATGGAGCGATAAAGGTCAGTTATTTGGAGAAAATCTATCCATTAAAGTGATTAAAACGAGAAAAAATGGTAATTAATTTCCTGGGATCAGCATCGCTTTTGCCCGTCTTATTTGTCAAAAATTGAGAGAAGCAAGGTCATTCGGGGACAACTGCGGATGAGGAAGAGTGCCAACACGGAACAATACAATTAGCGCAGTAATAATTTGAGATCGGGAGTACTTGGCTGAACGAGCGGGAAATAAGTTTTTCGAGGTGAGTATGCTAGAATAAAAATATCGGTTCCGATGTGAAAGGAGATCCTTATGACCCTGTATCGACCGGTGGAAATGGTATTGGCTGCCCGTCCGACCCTCGAAGGGGCAGGTGTACAGTTGAAACGGGGGTTTGGAAACGGCTTCGAAAAGCAATTTGATCCGTTCCTGTTGTTTGATGATTTCTCGGGCGATAGTCCGGATAAGTTCCTGGCGGGGTTCCCGTGGCACCCGCATCGCGGCATCGAAACCATTACCTATGTATTGGAGGGTGACGTTGAACACGGTGATTCGATGGGCAATTCCGGCAAGATTGGTCCGGGAGATGTGCAGTGGATGACGGCGGGCAGCGGTATCGTCCACCAGGAGATGCCGCTGGGTAGCAGCAAGGGGACGCTGATCGGGTTTCAACTGTGGGCCAACCTGCCAGCCAGCCAGAAGATGATCGACCCCCGTTACCGCGGCATTCTCGCCAGCGAGATCCCCATAGTCAAGGATGGCAGCGCCGAGGTGCGCGTCATCAGCGGCCAGGCAGCGGGGGTAAAGGGGCCGGTTCATGAGATCGTCATCGA
>CAYWCH010000124.1:0-6691 GCA_964456715.1 uncultured Anaerolinea sp.
GTTTGTTGCGTGCAAATTTCTGCTTGGCCATAAATCGATTACTCCTTGAGAAGTTCGATAAAAGAGGATGAATTAACCTTTTAACACTTTTTCTTTCACAGCTTCAGAAACTGGGGCGTAGTGGTCGAATTCCATGGTAAAAACACCGCGACCCTGCGTTCCAGATCTGAGTTGTGTTGCATAACCAAACATTTCAGCCATTGGAATCTGTGCTCTGACGGCTTGAACATTACCGGGGTGCATATCCATTCCCAACACAACGCCGCGCCTTGAGGTGACCTGACCCAACACTTCTCCGAGATACTCCTCGGGGATGGTGATTTCCACTCTCATGATCGGTTCCAGTAATGTGCTTGCGCCTTTCTGCATGGCTTCGCGGAAACCCAGGATCGCGGCCATTTTAAAAGCCATTTCACTTGAATCCACTTCGTGATACGAACCATCCACCAGGCGCACCAACATATCGGTCACGGGGTAACCACCCAGCACACCGGATTCCACAGCTTCTTTGATACCCTTTTCAACTGCAGGGATATATTCCTTGGGGATGGATCCGCCAAAGATTTTGTTTTCAAATTTGATTCCCGAGCCGCGTTCGGTTGGCTCAAGATCGAATACCACATGACCGTATTGACCGTGACCACCACTCTGCTTGACATATTTATAACTGTAACCGGTGACTGGTCGGGTAATGGTTTCGCGATAAGAAACGCGGGGATTGCCCACATTCGCACGAACGTGGAACTCACGCATCATGCGGTCCACAAAAATGTCCAGGTGAAGCTCGCCCATACCAGAGATGATGGTCTGACCGGTATTCTCATCTGAATGAATGCGGAATGTCGGATCCTCTTCAGAGAGGCGCAAAAGGGCATTGGCCATCTTGTCCTGGTCGGCTGTTGATTTCGGTTCAATGGCAATTGAGATCACCGGTTCGGGGAACGAAATCCGCTCCAGAGCCAATGGGTGATCAGCTTCACACAATGTATCACCGGTGAAGCTTTCTTTCAGGCCAAGGACGGCGCCGATGTCTCCGGCATTGACCTCGGTGATATCTTCGCGGTGATCGGCGTACATACGCAACAGACGACCTACGCGTTCTTTACGTCCCTTGGTGGGGTTATAAACCATTTCGCCTGTGGCGATCTTGCCTGAATAGACCCTGAAATAAGCCAGCCGCCCTACGTAGGGATCACTGACGATCTTGAAAACCAGGGCGCTCAAGTGCGCGTTGTCGTCAGGGGGCAATTCGATCGCTTCATCGTTCTTCAGATTGGTGGCTTTTACAGCAGGGATATCCAGCGGAGAGGGTAAATAATCGACCACAGCATCCAGCACAAGCTGAACACCTTTATTCCTCAAGGAGGAGCCGCAGAAGCAGGGGGTGGCTTTATTTGCGATGACCGCGGCACGCAGGGCGGTTTTCAACTCATCAATGGAGATGGCTTTGCCCTCGAGATATTTGACAGTCAGACCATCGTCAAGTTCAGCGATCTTTTCGACCATCTGCAGGCGAGCTTCCTCCGCCTGATCCTTCAACTCATCGGGGATCGGAGTAATTTGTGGTTCCTTCCCCAACTCATCATCAAAATAGACAGCCTGCATGGTCATCAGATCGATCATGCCCTTGAAATTGGCTTCACTGCCGATGGGAAGATGCATGGCGATCGGGTTGGCACCCAGGCGCGATTTAATCGTGCCCATGGTATATTCGTAGGAGGCTCCCGTTCGATCCATCTTATTGACTAAACAGATACGGGGTACGCTATACCTGTCAGCCTGTCGCCATACAGTTTCGCTCTGCGGTTCAACACCCTGAACAGCGTCGAAAACAACCACGCCGCCATCGAGAACTCTCAGTGAGCGTTGTACCTCGGCAGTGAAATCAATATGCCCGGGGGTATCAATAACATTGATCTGATAGCCTTTCCACTCGGCAGTTACTGCCGCAGAGACAATGGTGATCCCACGCTCGCGTTCCTGGGCCATCCAGTCAGTAACCGTCGTGCCGTCATCTACCGAGCCGATTCTATACGTGCGGCCGGAATAGAACAGGATTCGCTCAGTCGTCGTCGTTTTACCGGCGTCGATGTGGGCAATGATCCCAATATTACGGCACTTTTCAAGCGGAAAATTACGTGGCATTGCGAACCTTTACTTTGCTTCTCTAGAGTTAAACACGGAAATGAGAGAAAGCACGGTTGGCTTCGGCCATCTTGTGAGTCTCTTCGCGTTTTCGAACTGCTGCACCGGTGTTATTCGCTGCATCCATCAATTCACCAGAAAGCTTCTCAGCATAGGAATTGCCGGTACGGCCGGTGGAGGCTTCGATGATCCAGCGCATGGCCAGGGTCATCTTGCGGCTTGAAGGAACTTCCATTGGTACTTGGTAGGTGGCACCACCCACACGTCGTGGGCGGACTTCCATCAATGGACCAACGTTTTTCAAAGCAGCATCCAAAATTTCAATTGGATCCTTGCCAGATTTTTCTTTAATAATATCCAACGCATCATAGACGATTGTCGTGGCAACACTTTTCTTGCCGCGTTTCATGATACGGTTGATGAAGAATGTTACAGGCACGCTGTTGTAGCGGACATCTGCTGCAACAACACGTGGTTCGGGTTTAGTACGTCGCATTTAGTTTCTCCGTCCTTTCGAATTAGGCAGCCTTCGGCTTTTTGGAGCCGTATTTGGAACGGGCTTGCGCTCGTTTGGCTACACCAGTCGTATCCAATGTCCCGCGCACGATGTGATAACGCACACCGGGCAAATCTTTCACACGACCACCGCGGACAAGAACAACAGAGTGCTCCTGTAACTGATGGCCTTCACCCGGGATGTATGCAGTCACCTCGACGCCATTGGAAAGACGAACACGGGCAATCTTGCGCAGCGCCGAATTCGGTTTCTTGGGGGTCATGGTGCGGACGATAGTGCAGACTCCACGTTTTTGCGGTGCACCTTTTTCCTGATGGGTACGACGTTGTTTCATTGAATTCAACGTGTACTGCAGGGCAGGCGCTTTACTCTTGACCTTCTTGGTCACGCGTCCTTTTCGGATCAGTTGGTTGATAGTTGGCACGTTTCTTAGCCTCCGTTAAAATAAATGCCTTTTCTACAAAATTACTTGCTTAATAGGGCGAGGCCATCGACTGCAATGATGGCCACGCCGGATTCACTCCAGAGTACCTACATCACCAGCAAAACACAACGGCGGATGATTATAACATGGGGGTTTTTGTCGGTCAACCTCCCGGCTCTATTGATTCCGATGACGACGCCGTTTCGATCTTTAGAGCAGACCTTCCAATTCTTCACCGAGACCCAGCAGACCGGTCTCGAGTCTGGGCGGTCGAATTTTTTCTTCATCCTTGCCAAAGCGGATCACTTCGTTGCTGTCCATCACCGCTTCCACGGCCAGACCAAGGCTTTGCAGCTCTTTTACCAGCACTCTAAAGGATGCCGGCAGGCTTGGATCTTCGATGGGTTGTCCTTTGACGATGGCCTCGTAGGTACTGACACGGCCCTGGACGTCGTCAGATTTGACCGTGAGCATTTCCTGCAGCGTGTAGGCTGCGCCGTACGCTTCCAGCGCCCAGACTTCCATTTCGCCGAAACGCTGGCCGCCGAACTGTGCCTTGCCGCCCAGCGGCTGCTGGGTCACCAGGCTGTATGGGCCTGTGGAACGCGCGTGCACTTTATCTTCCACCAGGTGGTGCAACTTAAGCATGGTCATCACGCCCACGGTGACCGGCTGGTCGAATGCAATACCGTTCGTGCCATCGCGCAGGGTGCGTTTCCCAAGGATCGGCAGGGGGATGCCCTTATCCAGCGCAAGCTTGTCAGCTTCGGCGCGGACTTTTTCATCCTTGAGCTTTGAGATATCCACTTCATCTGTTGCGAGCCAGATACGCAGGCAGGTGTTGATCGCACGCTCGTCGTTTTCTGAAAACGGGATGGAACCGGCTTTGATATTGTCAAAGCTTAGAATACCCTCGGGGTCATAACCACGTTCTCTCAGCCAATATTCCAGGTTGGAACGGCGCGCGTAGGTGCTGTCAGTGGCCATGCGCGAAATATCATATTTGTTACCCATCACCTGTTCCATGTAGAGCAGACGGACTTCATCATCGTCCTTGATGGATTCGGGATCGTATTCCTGCTGATTGATCCATTCCCACGATTTTTCGCCGGTATCTTTCCAGGCAAAATCGATCATCCAGGCACGTGCCAGTTCAGCTTCGATTTCGTACTCATTAGCGCCATCGAATACCGGGGTGATGCCCTGGAATCCGAGTTCCCTGGCTGCCCATCCGAGGTGAGCTTCAAGCACCTGACCAATATTCATACGGGCAGGCACACCCAGCGGGTTAAGGATAATGTCAACGGGGGTACCGTCTTCAAGGAATGGCATATTCTCCACAGGGACAACACGGGAGACGACACCCTTGTTACCATGACGTCCGGCCATTTTGTCACCGGCGGTAAGCTTGCGGCGCTGTGCCACTGAAACGCGGACCATCATGTCCACACCGGCAGAGAGGTCAACATTATCCTCACGGGTGAAGACCTTCACATCCACCACTTTGCCGCGCTCACCATGAGGCATGCGCAGGGAGGTGTCTTTCACGTCGCGGCTTTTTTCACCGAAGATTGCGCGCAGCAGGCGTTCTTCAGGGGTCAATTCTTTTTCACCCTTGGGGGTGATCTTGCCGACCAGGATGTCGTTCGGGCCAACTTCAGCACCGATGCGGACGATGCCCTGTTCATCCAGGTCTTTGATGGCGTCCTCACCCACATTCGGAATGTCGCGCGTGATCTCTTCAGGGCCGAGTTTGGTATCGCGGGCCTCAACTTCATACTTCTCGATGTGTATAGAGGTGAACTTGTCGTCCTGCACCAAACGTTCGGAAATGAGGATGGCGTCTTCAAAGTTGCCGCCTTCCCAGGAGACGAAGGCAATGACCACATTCTGACCAAGCGCCAGGTTGCCATCCACGGTCGAAGAAGAATCGGCCAGGATGTCACCCTTGTGAATGCGCTGACCTTTGATGACTGCGGGGCGTTGATCGATGCAGGTGCTCTGGTTCGAGCGCTGGTATTTGCGTAAAGTATATTCGCGCACTTTGTTGTCGGCATTTTTGACGAAGACCTGGCGGCCGGTGACCGAAACCACCTCGCCATCTTCTTCAGCCACAAGCACCTGACCGGAATCAATGGCAGCGTAGTGTTCCATGCCGGTTGAAATCATCGGGATGTCAGGGTTCACCAGCGGAACAGCCTGGGCCATCATGTTCGAGCCCATCAGCGCGCGGTTGGCGTCATCATGCTCGAGGAATGGGATCAAGGCCGCGCTGATACCGACCACCTGATGCGGCGCGATATCCATGTAATTGATGCCGTCAATACCAGAGGTGATGAAATCACCGTGGAAGCGGCAGGAAGCCTGATCCGTGCCGAACTCGTATTCCAGGGTCAACGGAGTGTTAGCCTGGGCAATGACGTATTTGTCTTCAGCATCCGCTGAAAGGTATTCCACTTCTTCCGAAACAAAAGGCACGACAAAGATCGTCGTTTTCTTGGTTTTCTTGATCGCCGACAGCATCTTGGCGGTAATGCGTTCGCCTTCTTTGGCGATCACCTCACCGCTCTTTGGGTCGGTGAGTGTTTCACGCAGCATGCGCCCTTCAAGTCGGCTGTCATCACAGCTCAGAGCTTTGATAACGCGCCGATAGGCTGTTTCGATGAAACCATACTCGTTCACACGGGCATAGCTCGCCAGACGACCGATCAAACCGATGTTCGGGCCTTCAGGGGTCTCAATGGGGCAAATACGTCCGTAGTGTGAATTATGCACATCGCGCACATCGAAACCGGCACGTTCACGGCGCAGACCGCCGGGACCCAGGGCTGAAAGAGTACGTTTGTGACGCAGTTCCGCCAGCGGATTGGTTTGATCCATAAATTGTGATAACTGGCTGGAGCCAAAGAACTCACGCAACGCGGCAACCACTGGACGAATGTTAATGAGGCTGACCGGGGAAACCTGGTCCTGGTCGCGGATGGACATACGCTCTTTGATAACACGTTCCATGCGGCGCATGCCAATGCGGAGCTTGTTCTGGATCAACTCACCCACGGTCTTGACGCGGCGATTGCCGAGATGATCGATGTCATCCTTGTCTTCGGTTTCGTTGTTGATCATGATCATGCGGCGAACCAGGTAGACGATATCCCATTTGGTCACACTGCGGTGAGAAACAGGGATGCGGTCCGTCAGGTCGAGTTTTTGATTGAGCTTGTAACGGCCGACTCGCTCGAGGTCGTAGTGACGCATATCGAAGATCTGCTCTTCGAGGAACTGTTTTGCGTTTTCGAGGTTGGCGGGGTCACCCGGGCGCATCCGACGGAAGAATTCAATGAGAGCTGCCTGCGCAACCGTCTGACCATGTGACAGATCCCAAACGGGTTCCTGGCCGATTGTCTTAGCGATGAACTGGCGGTCGGGGTTATTGTCGATGTCATGGAACAACGCGATCAGTTCCTCGTCAGAACCGGTTTTAAGCGGTGTCTCACCCGGTAGCAGGTCATCCACGGCGGACAAAGCGCGCAGGAAAATCGTGATGGGCACGGTACGTTTTCGGTTGAATTTAAGGATGATGAAATCCTTGTTGCGGGTTTCAAATT
>CAYWCH010000124.1:6701-7262 GCA_964456715.1 uncultured Anaerolinea sp.
CCATCCAGGCGCCGCGATCAGGGATCAGTTTGGCCATGGCCAAACGACGGCCGGTGGCACGATCAACCGGAGCTTCAAAATAGACACCCGGAGAACGGATGAGCTGGGAGACGACCACGCGCTCAGTGCCGTTGATGATGAATGTACCATTGTCGGTCATCTCGGGGAAATCGCCCAGGAAGATGTCCGATTTTACCGGCTGCGGGATATCCGGTCCAGCCAATAAAACAGATACATATAACGGGCTGGAATAGGTGAGATCACGCTCAACGCATTCTTCAATGCTGTGTTTGGGTTCATCAAACCATCCCACTGCTTGGCTTCGGGACTGTGTCCCGGGAAATAGAGCTTCATTCCCTTGTTATAAGATTCGATGGGTGAGATCTCATGGAAGAGATCGGCCAGACTTTCCGTTTTCAACCGCTTGAAAGAATCCAGTTGGACCTCGATCAAGTCCGGCATATTGAAAATTACGGGGATACGAGCAAATGATTTGGTCGGAAGCACAGAAGCCATCGGTTTCTCCTAGAATATCGAACCTGGCAAAGCAATATCTAGTCT
>CAYWCH010000125.1:0-7241 GCA_964456715.1 uncultured Anaerolinea sp.
AATGATTAAACTAAAGAGGACTATGAGGGTGTTCGTATTCGATGTGGGATCACTGAAATATATAACCGCACCGGGGATCATCACCACCAGGCAGATCAACCTTCGCAGGAATTGTTGCTTGCTGTATCCCTGCGCATACTCCTTGCCCTTCCATTTCTTTACGATTTTGACATCACTTTTAAAGATATTCCACTTTTCCAGTTCTGCCACACACTGACGGGTGATTTCGATTTCTTTACCCCTATCCGGTTGCTCCGGGATTGGGTAACTGGCCATTTGCGTTTGGAAGAATTGGGCATTTTGAACCCCCGGCATCTCCGGCTGCAGATAAACGGCACTTCCGCTGCGGCCGATCTGGAAGAAACTGCCGCAGGCCGGGCAGCGCACCTGCTGTGCATCATTTGCGATGTTAAGTTGGGTGCCGCACATGTTGCAATTCAAAGAAACAACACCCATCGGAGCAGCCATGGAAGGGACTTGCAGCCCTCCAGTCGAGGTTGGAAGCGGAATGGGTGCGCCGCAGCTCATGCAAAACCGCGCACCAGCCTCTGAAGGTTTGCCGCAAACAAGGCAGAACACCTGGTTTCCGATCATGCTTCCCTCCCAATGAGAACGACTAAGATGATCCTGCGATTGACGACAAAAACAGCGTGCTCTTATTTCAAACTGGCGTTGAAACAAGTTATCGTTCTATTCAAAAATTGTTTACCAGGAATGTTGTGAATAATTCTATCACGCTCCTGACCTTTGGCAAACCTGATGCGGCTCGAATTGATTTACCAAAGCGATAACAGATAAATTGGTTTTGGGAATCTTTTGTAAACGACCTAATTCAGTTTTACCCCATCGTTGGCGATCTTGTTGTCTTCGATATAGCGGCGCGGCATGGCCAGTGACGACCAGCCGCCGGCCTCCTGCAGCGCGAATGGATCGGTGCCGTGGCGCGCCGCCGAGGTGGCCCAGAAGTGCCGGCAGTCGTGCGCCGAAAGGCCAGCGATGCCCAGCTTTTCTCCAAGATAACGCACCCGCCCGGTGATGGCGCGTTCGCTCATACCGGCTTGCCCCAGTTCTTCGTTCTTTTTCGAGCGGCGCAGCAGCAATCCATTCGTATCCAGTTCCTGGGCGTTGACGCAGGCCTGCAGCGCCTTGCGGGTATCCTCGCTCAGCCGGTGCACCTGTTCCTTGCTGACCTTGGGGCGGTAGAAACGCAGGGTGGAATCCGCCAGATTGATATCGCGAGTGGCGATCGCTGCTGTCTCTCCCACCCGCAAGCCGTGATCCAACAGCAAACACATCAACAGCGTGTCGCGGCGTCCTTGTGGGGAATCAGGTTGATCTTTTAGGGCAATCGCCTGCTCGGGTGTAATTTTGACCGACTCTTCTTTTTTTGTCCCGATGCGCTTTATGGGTCGTTTCTGGTCGATGCGTGCCTGCTCACGGTAGGTATAGCCCTGCACTGCGCGGATGAGCGCGTACTCCTGCGGGGTCACCGTGCCGGCCTGCATGGCCAGGCGCGCGTAGGTTTTGATCGATGACAGGTGCACGTTGATGCTGGGGATGGCATATCCCTCACGGAGCTGCCACTTGATGAAGGCTTCCACCAGCCCCCAGGTAACCACTCGCCAGGCACCCGGGTCGTGCGACAGGTCGCCGGTGCGCACTTTCACCCGTTCGAGGAATTCGCGGAAGAGCAGCAGATCAGAATCCTGGCGGCGCAGAGTCTGCGTGGCGCGGCGCGAGCGGTAATCGGCAAAGCGCGAACGTGCCGCGGCCTGGTTGGCCTGCTCCCCCACCTGGCGCGCCAGCTCTCCCGGCAATAGCGGCTGGATGGCGTTGTTCTGCTGATCTGATTGCGGACACATACTCCGATTTTACACGAAATCAGGAGATCGAAGACCTGAAAAGCTTAACCGCGAAGAGCATACCGCGGATTATTTTATTTTTAGCGAATTATTTTGTAAGGGCACGGCGCGCCGTGCCCTTACACCTCGTGGAAAATCATCCGCTTTTTTGTTGGATATGCCCCTGATCTTGGGGCACACCGATTCCATGTCATTCCATTACCGCGTTAAACTCCGGTGTGCCTCTTTAGGTATTGTTCGCATGGATGTTCAATTATCGGAGGCACACCCTACTCCTGAAAAGCTTGACCGCGAATAACACCAATACGATTGAATGAGGATAATGATCAACCACAGAGTCACAGAGATTATTATTAAGATTTCTCTGTGCCCTCTGTGTGCTCCGTGGTAAAGGTTTTTAGATATATCGGTTCTTTCGGTTTTAATCGCAATAATTAGCGTCATTCGCGGATAAAAATCTTAGCCATCACACCCTTTCTCGTGACGCGGTTGTTTTCTGCGCTATAATTGACCCACCTTATTCCTTGGAGCAACCCATGCCTGGATTTACCCCCGGCCGTCGCTGGCAAAACGCATATCTTCCCTTCAAAAAACTGCCCTTTGGTGCCAGAGCCGGTGCCGCCTTCGAACGCTGGTTTAAAGGAGTCACCTTCGGCTGCCGTATGTGCGGCAACTGCCTGCTGCAGGAAACGGCCTTCATCTGCCCCATGGAATGCCCCAAGGGTCTGCGCAACGGACCCTGCGGCGGCTCCACCCCCGAGCACTGCTACGTGGATGAGACCCGTCCGTGCATCTGGTACCGCATCTACGACCGCGCCGAACGCATGGGACGGTTGGACAAACTGATGGAAGTGCTGCCCCCGCTCGATTGGGACAAGACCGGCACCTCCGCTTTGAAAGATCTCGAGATCCATTACCGCGAGATCGGCGGTCTCAAGACCGTCTGGCCCATCCTCTGGTCGGGTAAAGAGAAATTCAAAGAATCGTGGGACCTGTTCTTCTACGAAGTCCGGCAGCCCTCCTGGTGGGGGGGCGACGCCCTGCCCCACCCCGCCCCGGCGCACGAACCGGTCTCAGCCTTGGAGCGCGCCTTCACTGAGGGCAAACGCCCGGCTGTCACCGCCGAGATCGCTCCCCCGCTCTCAAGCAACCCCGACGACGTGATCAAGAAGGTGGAAATGCTGAAAGGTCTCGTCGATGCCGCCAACTTCACCGACAACCCCTCTGCCACCGCACGCATGTCTTCGCTGGCCTGCTCGCTGATCGCCCTGCAGCACGGACTCGAACCCGTTTTGCAGATCGCTGGACGTGACCGCACCCGCACCGGCTTCCAGGCTGAAGTGCTCGGCGCATCCGCTTTGGGTATTCGCAACGTGCTGTGCCTCACTGGCGACCATCCGCGTCTGGGTCCCGCACCGCATTCACGTAAGGATATCTGGGACCTCGATAGCATCCAGATGATCTGGCTGCTGCGCCGTATGCGCGACGAAGGTCATTTCCTCGACTGCCGCGAGGTCAAGTGCGCTCCGCAGGCCTTCATCGGCGCTGCCGGCTCGCCTTACGCCTCAAAACCCGCCATCCAGGCCATGCGCGAAGAGAAAAAGATCAACGCCGGCGCGCAGTTCCTGCAAACCCAGGTGATCTTCGACGTCGACGGTTTTGAAGAATATCTTGCCGCGCTCGACAAGCGCGGTCTGCTGCAGCGCGCCCACCTGATGGCCGGGGTCACCCCGGTACGCAGCCTCAAGGCGCTGCGGGCCATGTCTGAAGTGCCGGGCATCCGCGTGCCGCAATCCGCCTTCAAACGCCTCGAAGCCGCCGCCGACCCGAAGGAAGAATCCATCCAGATGACCCTCGAGATCATCGAACGCGTCAAGAAACTGCCCGGCGTGGCTGGGTTCCACTTCATGGCCGTTGGCTGGGAATCCATCGTTCCCAGGCTCATCCAGGAAAGCAATCTCCGGTAAAATTAAGGCAAACAACAACCAGGGGAGGGTTGGATGAAAAAGAAGATTTGCCTGATCGTCCTGATTGCGGCAACGTTGATATGCACCTCGTGTTCACTGTTCACCGGGGTCTCCCGGTCGGTCGTACAGAATCCATCCACTCCGGTCAACGCGCTGGCTTTCAGCCCCGATAGCAGCACGCTTGTGGTGGGTGCCGAAGACGGCACGATCACCCTGTGGAACGTAAAAACCCGCAAAGAGATCCGCTCGATCACGCTTTCAGACAAGTACCCGGTTGAAGACCTCAAGTTTTCCCCTTCCGGCAGCCTGCTGGCCGTGGCTACCTCACCAGTCAAATTACTTTCCAGCGATACATTTGAACCAGTTGGCGAATTAAAAAGCAGCCTGGTCACCAGTCTGGCTTTTTCTCCCGATGGTACCGTGCTGGCAGTAGGCGACGCCCTCTCCAATATTGTGCTCTGGGATGTGTTCACCAAAGACCGCATCGTCGCCCGTTACAACATCGATTGCGCCATCCATAACCTGACATTCTCACCCGACGGCCTGTACCTGGCCGGAACCACCCAGTGCGGAACCTTGATGGTATTGCGCACCGACACCCTCGGCACCATGCGCTTGTACCGCGAGGCCGATTGGAGCGGGATCGCAAATATCGCTTTCACTCCCGATGGCAGCACCCTGCTGGTAGCCCATTCAATAAGAATGAAGATCGTGTTGATCAATACAGCCACCTGGGATAAAACAAGTTCGTTTTACGTCACTGAAAAATCCTTCCTTTACATTGCGGACAATTACCTGCCGGCGGCAGCGCTTTCTCCGGATGGGTCGAGACTTTTCGTCAGTACATCGAATGGTCTGCCCGCCCCCAAGGATCGCGGCACGCTCACCGTCTGGAATACCGCTTCCTGGACGAAAGAGGAAATGATCGAGGACCGTGATAAGTACGCGGTGCTCAAGATGATCTTTTCACCTGATGGTAAGTATCTCGCCGGCAGTTCCTCAGACGGAAAGATCCTGATCTGGACCTTTGAATAGATCCCAAGCCCAATCATAAATTCCACATTAATTTAAGTTAAATAAGATGTAATTTATCCTATTTAGTGCTATGATATTACCAACAATGAACCGGCACATGAAGTAAGGCCGGGATAATGGATCTCATTTTTACCAGGATGCCTTGATCCGGAAGCGAATTTGGTCGCACGGCAGTAGATTCGCCGGCTTCCGGGGAGCAAATTGCGAAACCGGCCTGGTAACAGGCTTTTTCGTTCTTTACAAACCGATATACAACAAACAGGATGCATTGATCCGAAAGGTATTTTTTGGTCGCTGGGCCGCCAAATTATTGGTAGCCAGCCTTTCGAGGAGCGAATTGCGAAACCGGCCTTTGTATTGGGTCGGTTTTTTTCATAAGGAGAAACAATGACAAGGAATTTTTCAAAATTCGCTCGATTCTTGAACCGGGTACTCTACATCGGCAGCGCGGCCATGCTGGCTGTTGCTCTCTTTCTCTCATTGGCACCTTCCACTGCACAGGCGACAGGCTACTCCGGTGCCATCTGGACAACCAAAAATGATTGCAGCAAATTCGACCAGGATGTAAACCACTTCAATGTGGGTGAGCATGTTTATATCCATTTCAGCGGCTTCCCGGCAGGAACGTATTCATGGCAAATCCAGAAAATTAGCGGCAGCCCCAAACCTGTGGTTGCCAGCGGTACGTTCGCAGTGAGTGCTTCAGGCAAAGGTTGTTTTGACGCTCATACCATCCAATTAGGCGAAGCCGGCAATGAATATTCGGTTACCTTTGGCAAAAAGCACGACAACTACCAGGTGAGAAGAATCTCTTCACCCACAGCCACCAAGACCCTGGTTCCCACGGCGACCAATACCCTGATCCCAACCGCCACCAATACGCTCGTCCCAACCGCCACCAATACGCTCGTCCCCACCGCCACCAACACACCGGTTCCGACCGACACAACCGAACCCACTGCCACTGATACATCTATTCCAACCAACACGACCGAACCAACGGCCACCGATGAACAACAACCCACCGCAACCCCCACTGACGAAGTAAGGAATGATCCTTCCCCCACCCCCACGGATGTGACGAACGAAGAGCCTTCGCCCACCCCAGAAGGCGAGGTCACTCCCACCAAGCCATCGAAGAAAGTAAACCTCAAACCATTGGAACTGGCCATTGACCCGTTCTGCACCGTGGACGGTCTCATGCAGTGGACCGTGGAGAATCCGAACAGCGTCAGCGTCACCCTGTATTCATTCAGCGTGGACGGCGGCCCTGCTCAGGCGGGCTTCTCAGTCCACCCCGGGGAAATGAACCTGACCACCACACCCACCGGCACGCATACCGTGACCATTTCCTACGGTGAAGCTCAAACCGGCGAACTTACCTATACCCTGAATATCTGCCCGCTGCCGATCCCCGTTACCGGGGCTGAGACAGCCATCATCCCGGTCACCGGTGGAAACCTGACCGGCAACCTGAGCAATGGCTTCTTCATGGGTGGTCTCTCCCTGGCCGGATTGGCGTTGATCCTCTCCAGCCTGCGCAAGATCTTCCATCTCTGATCTCCAATTTCAAGGTTTTTATCCCCCTGAGTGCATCTTCAGGGGGATTTTTAGTGGTTAACCCGGTCAATTTTTACGTTAAATTACCGTAAAAGAATTTTTTGCTGTGTAGACAACCCCTCAGAATAGTGCTATTATTTAGTCATCAGAAGAAAGAAAAATCAATCGATCGAAGCTGCATCGAACATAGTTGCCCCTTTTTTATTACTGGAAACCGATTGCATATTAGCAGTAAGTATCACAGGGATGCGATGATCCGAAGGACGATTAATGGTCGCTGGGCTGATATTGTCAGCCAAACCTTCGAGTAGCAAATTGCGAAACCGGCCTGGAATTCAGGCCGTTTTTTTGTTCTTTGAAAACTAAGAGTAGACTCAAAAAGGATGCTATGATCCGATGGATGAATTTTGGTCGCAGGGCTTGCAAAAGCCAAACCATCGGGGAGCGAATTGCGAAACCGGCCTGGTAAAAAGGCCGGTTTTTTTATTTTGCGCACCGGTGCTTGAGTCTCAAAAAAAAGATGCGTCGATCCGAAGGTTTATTATTGGTCGCTGGGCTTAAGAGATAGAGAAGAGAAATATAGCCAGCCTTCGGGGAGCAAATAGCGAAACCGGCCTTAATTAAGGCCGGTTTTTTGATTCCGACCAATCCCTGGTCTTGAAGATGAAAGAAAGATCTGGCTGCAATAATCGGTAATGGATAGGAGGAAGGTATGAGTAAAAAATATAGAAAACTCATTGGTTTGTTGAACCGCATCCTGTATATCGGCAGTGCGGCGATGCTGATCGCCGGTGCGTTTCTGACAATGGCACCCGCT
>CAYWCH010000126.1:0-7198 GCA_964456715.1 uncultured Anaerolinea sp.
GATCGCACCGGTACTGTAAGTTGGGATGGTCAGAGGCGCCGGGGCAGTAAAAGTCGGCAAACGCGTGGCAGCAGGTGAAATGACAAATTGCGCAGCCATGGTTGGGTCGATCGTTGCAGTAAATTTTACCGTCGGCGTGGGGGGAATTTCCACCACCGGCAATTCACCTCCGGAGACACTCATATAGATTGCCCATACCCAACCTTCACCATTATTCGATATTGGATATTCAATTTTGAGCCAATCTCCTGCCATTGTTTTTCCAATAATGTTAACTTTCTCTCCCGGCAGCAAAACACCAATCTGATCGAACAGAGTGCTTGGTCCCGAACGCACAATAACAAAATCTGTCAAACCAGTGTCCACAACGCCTGTAGGCCCGGTGGATAATGGAGTTACCGTCGGGATTGAACCAGTGGGTTGTTGCGCTTGCACCACAATTGGTGAATTAACCGTATATAATGTGATGACCAAACCAACAAAGATCAATGGTAGCAAAAATATGCGAATGAATTTGAAGTTCATCACTTTCTCCAATATTTCTATCTTACATTTTTGATTATAATTCAATTATGGAACAACGCATTTTTCATGGAAGCTTCAAAAATACTGACATAGCAAAAGCATTGGTTGCCCGCTTCAATCATGGCACAATGCGAGTCCAACAGGTTGGCAGCGGTGATACAATTGCCGTCCAAATAGCCACCTCTCCTCACGCTTCTTCTGGAGGAAAAACCGCCGTAAGCGTGGTTCTTCAGAATGTCGAAGATGGCGTTAGCGCTCAGATTGGCAAGCAGGCGTGGCTGGGTGTGGCTGCCAGCTTGGGTGTTTCTGCGCTTTCCGCCTGGAGAAATCCTTTTAGTTTGTTAAATCGTTTGGATGATATCGCTCAGGATATCGAGAATATCGAGCTTACAGACACACTCTGGCAAACCATTGAATCAACAGCCAAAGGCTTGGGATCTGGTTATGAACTCTCGGACCGCTTAAAAAAGTATATCTGTGACTACTGCAATACACCTAACCCTCCCGGTCAGGCTAAATGTATCGGCTGCGGTGCGCCACTGGGTGATATTCAACCGTTTACTTGTAATAACTGCGGATATGTCATCGTCGGGTCAGAATCAGTATGTCCCAATTGTCATAAACCAGTTTAATCCTTCGGAGCAAAAATGAAATTGAATAACACCATTACCGATGTTCCCGGGATAAAAGTAGGTCATGCCCAGGATCTTGAGGCGATTACCGGATGCACAGCAGTACTCTGCGAGAAAGGTGCCTTTGCTGGTGTGGACCAACGTGGTGGCGCACCTGGCACACGTGAAACCGACGCGATCCGGCCGCTTCATCTGGTGAACAAAGCACACGCGATCATGCTTGCTGGCGGTTCTGCTTTTGGTCTGGACGCAGCTTCAGGGGCGATGAAATATCTCGAAGAGAAAGGGATTGGATTCAATGCCGGGAATGTCAATGTACCCATCGTTCCCTCAGCAATTCTTTTTGATTTGGGAATCGGAGACGCAAAAGTTCGTCCCGACAAGGAAATGGGGTATGCTGCCTGTTTGAATGCTTCCACAGATGCTGTTATTCAGGGGTGTGTTGGTGCAGGTACAGGTGCAACCGCTGGGAATATGCTGGGTGTTAATCAAGCAACCAAATCCGGAATTGGCTCGTCCAGTATCTATCTTGGTTCCGGGTTGGTCGTTGGCGCACTAATTGCTGTCAATCCTTTTGGGGATGTCATCGATGAAAATGGCAGGATCATTGCCGGCGCGAGGACAATAACACGAGGACCAATCAAGATCGGTTCATCTGAATTATTTGCAGATACTCGTTCATTGATGAAATCCACCCTTGGTAAAGCCGGATTAACATTTGCGTCTTCGCATAATACCGTTATCGGTGTGGTTGCCACAAACGCCAATTTGGATAACCAACAAACAAATTTCCTCGCTCAAATGGCTCAGGATGGTCTGGCAATGGCCATTCGTCCCTCGCACACTCTATTTGATGGCGACACGCTATTTGCATTTTCCACTGGCTCGATCAATGTAGATGTGAATGTCGTTGGTGCCTTTGCTGTTGAAGCAGTCAGGCTGGCCATTCTCAATGCGGTAAAAAATGCAGAAAACATGGGTGGCCTCCCTTCAAGCCGCGAGTTGATACTTTAAAGTATAATTGTTGGATGTTCCTCTATTCTCGAATAAAAGGAAATGAAAATGATAAAAATCATTGCTGATACTACTTCCGTTATCGACCCAAAAGAAGCTGAACCACTGGGAATTGCAATGATTCCTCAAATTATTGTCATTGGTGAGAAAAGTTATCGGGATGACAACGAGATCAGTACAGAAGAGTTCCTAAGCAAGTTAAAGACTTCACCAACCCTACCAAAAACCGCAGCACCTCCCCCTGCTTTGTATTCCCCGATATTCGAGGATATCGCATTCAAGAAAGACACAGCGATCGTTATCTGCCCATCTGCGGATGTCAGCGGTACAGTTCGCAGTGCCTCTATTGCCGCCAAAGATTTCCCCAATGCAGATATTCGGATTTTTGACTCACGTACGATCGGTCCCGCCCTCGGAACCATGGTTTACAAAGCAAATGAATGGGCCAATGCCGGCATGTCGGCGGATGACATTATGGCCAGGCTAGAAAAAGCAAAGAAATCTTGTAAGATTTATTTTTACGTCGATACCCTTGAGTTTCTCCACAAAGGTGGAAGAATTGGCAGCGCCCAGGCGCTCATCGGCAGTATTCTTCAGGTGAAACCCATTTTAATATTCCTGGATGGTCAGGTGCGACCATTTGAAACTCAGAGAACAAAAAAACGCGCCCTCGCTAGAATCATTGAGCTTGTTACTGAAGAATGTCTCAATTCTGCAAGTTCACACGCTACAATTTTCCAGGCTGATGCTATGCCAGATGCTGAATTTTTGAAATCCGAGTTATCAGCCAAGATCAATCCTGATTTCATCAGCTTTTCAAAATTACCTCCAGCCATCATTGTTCATGCAGGGCCGGGTGTGGTCGCCGTTTCCTTCTTTAAAAACTTTCCAGATTAATCTCTACCTGGCCACACCAAAAGGTGTGGCCTTTTCTAATGCAAATCATTTATGAAGATAAATCCATCCTCGTTATCAACAAGCCATCAGGAGTTTTGAGCATCGCCGATGGATATGATAATGATTTACCCCATCTTCGCACCATGCTCGAACCTGAATTTGGCAGGCTCTGGATCGTTCACCGGTTGGATAAAGAAACCAGCGGCGTCATGCTGCTTGCAAGATCTCCTTCCAGCCATAGATCATTAAACCAGCAATTCTCCGATCATGTAGTCAAGAAACAGTATTATGCCCTGGCTCTTGGTCATTGCCCAGAAGCGTTTACAAACAAAACACCTTTACTAGTAAATGGTGACCGGCGCCATCGTACGGTTGTAAATAGACCCAGAGGAAAACCCGCCTGTTCAGAGTTTATTCTGAATGAGTTTTACCCTCCCGATTGTTCTTTACTGTCTGTATACCCGAAATCAGGGTTTTCACACCAAATTCGTGCCCACCTGTATGATCTCGGCTATCCGATCCTTGGTGATCATCTGTACAGCACACCCAAGTCTGAAACGGTTTCAGGTATTTTGGGAGTTACTCGTGTCGCATTACATGCCGCTTCCATAACATTCTTTCATCCCGATACTAATACGGAAATGACATTTCAAGTAAATTTCCCTACGGATTTTGTCTCCTGGGTGGACAGGCTTAAAGAAAAACGAGCATCGGTTTAACTCGATGCTCGTTTTTGTTATCCAGATTTCGGATTAACCCACTTTGGCGGGTTTTTTGCTCACGATCACTGCCCAGAGGATGGCTGCTGCCATAATAACTGCAGCGCTGATGCGAATAACTGTCTGTCCCTGGAATGTAACGATCACAGGTGCGGCCAGCAAGCTGATCAAGTTGACGACTTTGATCATCGGGTTAAGTGCCGGACCGGCAGTATCTTTCAAAGGATCGCCGACTGTATCACCAACGACACCAGCTTTGTGGCGTTCTGAACCCTTACCAGTGTTCGCAGCCAAGTCGCGTGGTTCGTCTTCGATCATCTTCTTGGCATTATCCCATGCACCACCAGCGTTCGCCATAAAGACAGCGAGCAACTGACCGCAGAGGATTACACCTGCCAGGAAACCACCGAGGGCTTCCACACCGAAAGCGAGTCCAATTACCAATGGCATCAAAACAGCAATGGTGGCCAGGGGGATCAGTTCTTTTTGTGCTGATCCAGTGGAAATTCCAACGACCTGTGCATAATCGGGTTTCACTTTGCCTTCCATGATGCCCGGAATGCGGAACTGGCGTCGAACTTCTTCCACGATCTTACCTGCTGCACGGCTGACCGCACGGATTGACAGCGAACTGAACAACCACGGCAACGCACCACCAAGCAGGAAGCCAATGAAGATACGGGTATCTGCGATATTGATGCCGGTCAATTTGTCCAGACCAATGTTTTCCTGGACTTTGCCAACATCGGTGATATAGGATGAAAAGAGGCTGACTGCTGCGATAACAGCAGAGGCAATCGCGACGCCTTTGGTGATGGCTTTGGTGGTATTCCCCACAGCGTCAAGGTCTGCCATGATCTGACGGGCTTTCAGGGTCTTCTCGTCATTATCATCATGCCATGCCATTTCGCCAATGCCGTTGGCATTATCAGAAATCGGACCGTAGGAGTCCATGGCAACATTGTTACCGGTATGGCTAAGCATACCAATACCAACCATGGCAACGCCGTAGAGAATTTTTAGCATTGCTATTTCATCAAGGTTCGCTCCAAATGGGTTCAACCCACCGTACAACAGGATCGCACCAACAAAGCTGATTACGATCACAATCAGAGCATATACACTGGATTCCATACCAAGAGATAGTCCTGAAAGGATGGTCGTAGCAGAACCGGTCTTGGTTGATTCGACAACTTCCTTGACAGGGGAGCTCTTTGTTGAGGTGAAGTAAGAAGTCAACGGGTTGAAAGCAACGGCCAGAGCAACACCGATTGAGGTCAACATCGCCAGCTTCCAATCACCTGCGTAAAGGATGGCAACGAGGAAGGAGAATGCAACTGTGTTAATACTCGATACTTCATACGAGCGGAACATGGACTCTTCCGCATCGTGAGCGCGAAGGAATTTGATCGGGAATTTCTCCCAGATGGGAACTGTGAAAGTACCCAGGATCGAACTCAACACACCGATACCACGAATGATCAATGGGTAAACGATCCAGTGAAGACTCTTATTCGGGTCCTTATCCCAGAGCGAGATACCCAGGATCAAAGCGGAAACAATTGTTGTTTCGTAGCTTTCAAAGATATCCGCGGCCATACCGGCGCAGTCACCTACGTTGTCACCAACGAGGTCAGCCACAACAGCAGCATTGCGGGGATCGTCTTCGGGGATGTCTTTTTCGACTTTGCCAACAAGGTCTGCACCTACATCAGCAGCTTTTGTATAGATGCCGCCGCCAACGCGCATGAACAAAGCCAGCAGCGTTCCACCAAAGCCAAAGCCAAGTAATGCATCGGGTGAAGCTTTACCAAAGATGATAAAGATTACTGTACCACCCAACAAGCCGAGGCCATCCGTTAACATACCGGTAATCGTTCCGGCATAATAAGCGATCGACAACGATTCATTGAAGGAGCGCCGAGCTGCTGAGGCAGATCTCACGCTGGCCTGAATGGCCATACGCATGCCCAGTTGTCCTACGATCAATGAGAATGACGCGCCTAAAATGAAAGCAATAGACCGCCCCAGGCTAATCGCCAGGGTGGCATTGTTTCCAAATTCCTCTATTGCTTCCTGGCTCGGTGCAACCACGTAGACCGATAGGAATAATGCAACAGTAAGAATGGCGACTGCGGGAAGAATGGTTTTCAACTGCTGGGATAAGTAGCTATTCGCACCTATCCGGATGGCATCCCAGACTTCCTGCATCTTCTGTGTACCTTTGTCTTTCTTAAGAACAGTACCACGTAGTAGCCAGGCATACATCAAACTGATGAATGCGACCACAAGCACTGCAACGATGGCTATCTGCTCAAAGTTGCTTAGCCCATGTTTGGCCATTCCCAACAAATCAATAGTCATATTTAATCCTCCAAGAGTTTTGATTGCAGATTAATGATCTCAGTTGCCATAGAATGAACAAAAATTTCGTTTATTCTACCATTATCCATCCGTGAATTACTTGATTATGATATTAATGATGAAAATTCATTAAAATTTCATTAGAAATATAAAAACCCGTTGACTTTGATGTCTCTTTTGTTGTATAGTATTATTCGCGAATTTTTCGGATAAGAACCATGGTGAGATGAGCGGAAGGACTTCTGCTCATTCATTTTTCAAACTGCCTGAGAATTCTCTTAAACGAATCTATTGAATTTCTAACGTAATTTGTGTATTCTGGATTAGGTAGATTCTCTTGCGTCCTTTGCGGGAAGGTTTGTCTTATTAAATGGAAAAACCAATAATTAATATTGTTGATGAAGAAGAAGAAGAATATCCTGCCATTGCTCGGTTGATCGAGCTTGGCAGGCAAAAAACTTATGTAACAATTGATGATATTTTGCATTTCTTCCCGGACGCCGAACAAGATGTTGAACAACTGGAAGAGACATTTGCTGCTCTAATGAGCGCTGGTATCGCTTATGTGGAAGATGAAGCTGGTCATGAAGAGCCAACTGAAGAAGACCTCACGGTAGCAGAAGATGAAGAAACAACCTCTGCCCAAAACCTCCTCGTAGATGATCTCGAAAATATTGATACTGACGACACAATTGGTCTTTATCTTAAAGAGGTAAGCCGCGTTCCACTGCTTACCGCTGAAGAAGAAGTTGATCTTGCGCAAAGGATCGAACGGGGCCGAATGGCTCGTGAAGAACTGGCCAAGGGCAATGTCAGTAATCGCCGCCGCATGGAACTTCGCAAACTCATCGAAGATGGTTGGGCTGCGCGTGAGCATCTAATTACAGCCAACTCCCGCTTGGTAATCAGCGTTGCAAAAAAATATATGGGGCGTGGTGTCCCATTTCTTGATCTGATCCAGGAAGGAAACATTGGCCTAATTCGCGCCACCAAGAAATTTGATTATCGCCGTGGCCATAAATTCAGCACTTATGCCACCTGGTGGAT
>CAYWCH010000127.1:0-4920 GCA_964456715.1 uncultured Anaerolinea sp.
TTGCGATGATCGCTGACATCATTTCGCCGTTATGCAGCGGAGGATCGAGTTCCATTCGGTAAGAGGTATCCACCGTGATGGTTTCGTCGGTATCCAGTACGTCGCGCACGACCAATTCATACCCGTCCGGAATATACGCGGCCTCGAATACCGGGAAGCCGGCGTTTTCGCCAGCCTGTTCAACCGAAAGCAATCCGGCGACCTGTACCTGGCGGCAATCTTCGCAGACCTTGTTTGGATCAACGGTCGCTGTGGGCGTACCACTTGTCATGGTGGCCACATACAATTCGGCGTCCGTTGGATCGTTGTCGATCAGGAGGTTGCCGATTCGGATGATGAGATTCCGCGTGGCTGCCTGTACCTCGGGGACGGATAGAAACAGAATTCCATACAGGGCAATGATCGAGGCGATGCCTGCCATCACCCACTTGAATTGCCTGGATGGAACATGATGGAAACCAGGTGCCTTCGCGGAATCGGCGGTTTCATGCTGAGCAGACGCATACCTTTGCAGTAATCTTTCCTTGAGGGATTTCTCCACCCGGCTTTCCGCAGCCGGCTGATCATTGAATAGCAGTTCGGTCACTTTCTTTAGTGCTTCTTCTTCATGAACCGATGAGTTCTTATTAAGAACATCAATATTTATGTTGTTCGATCGGTTATTCATCATCCTCCTCCTCACCGGCCAAGGCACCGCGCAGTTTATTTATGGCGCGGTGGAGCATGACCCCAACATTATTTGCGTTTTTTCCCAACGCAGACGCGATCTGTCGATTTGTTAACCCGAAGGAGTATTTCAATCCGATCAGGTCGATCTCTTGAGCTGAAAGGGTATGGATGGCCGCTCTTAACGAGTTATTCCGGTCGTGTTCAAGGGTAGCCTGCTCGGTATTACTCCCGGGATCGGCACGTCTGGCCAAGGAATCCAACGCCAACAGCGGGTGGGCTTTTCTTCTCCGCAAATGGTCCAATATTGCATGTCGTGAAATCGCGAATACCCACGCGCCAAACGGAGCTTTGCGTTCATCGTATTTCGATAGATTGGCGAGCACACGTTCAAATATCTCTGAGACGATGTCATCCGCTGCGGCATAGTCAAACACCCGGTAGACCACGTATTTATAGACTCGCGGGAAGTACAGATCATACAGGATTCCAAATGATTCGATGTCCTGCCGGGCTCGCATCACCAATTTGATTTCATTATTCCCATCATTCAACTGGGTGGTCATCGATTCGATTTACACTCCTCAGGTGCTGGATTCACCGGTGCTTACTTGTTTCTTCAAGGCCTCACCAGTAAATACGCAGCTAAAGCCAGAGTATTACACATTAATTGACATAAGAAAACCGCTCCCGAGGGTGATTGAGAGCGATCTTCAGGTCAATGGATTATGGGTTACTTCGATGAGATCTTAAATTGCATGACCTGGTTGAATTCTTCCAGGATTTCCACATTGCGGATCTCGAAGATGCACGGTTTGGATGTGCCCGAGTTCTTCGTGTCTCTGATCTTTTGTTTGCGTGCCTCGCTGATCTCGAGACTGTAGATCGCATCGATGTACTTTTCGGGGACGTAGATCGTCGCCTGGACGAAACCCCGCCAGGCAGACATCCAGACGATCGTGCGTTTCTTCTTCTGAACCTTGCACAGCCAGGTTTTGACGTCGTGGTAATAGCGCCACGTGTATTCCATCCCATTGGCATCGAAGAGCTTCAACAGTTCACGGTAAGCCGGGTAGCCATCACCGAACAGGGCTGACAGCACTTTTTCATCCGGGTAGACCGTTTCATCGCGCAGTTCGACTTGATTGATCGATTCCATTACTCTCACCTTTGTCAGGATGCTAAAATTTTTTACGTGAAGATCATTGCTTTATGTACAACTGCACCTGCCCGTTTGAGAATTCCTGGGTATAAACGAGTGTCAACTCCGCCCCCAGGGTTTGCGGCACCAGGCCGGCCGGATCGGTGATCTGCTCATTGCTGTAAACCAGCCAGACACGGTCGTGCCCGCTTAGAAGGGCGAGCAAACCGGGCACATCTGCGGCGGTCATCGCGGGTTCGGAGATGCCGCTTTCAATCAAGTCTTGCGGGATTCCCTGCTTCTCAACCTGGAGGAAATAATACTCTTCATATGGGGTGAAGTAGTAATCGAAGGGGATTTTATTGAGGTTGGAGCTGAACAGGATCAAATCGCCCTTTTCGGCATGACCGGCCACAGTGCGGGCAGCCGTGTTCCAATCTTCCTTCTGGTAATACTTGAAATAGTCGCTGGCCGCGAAAAAATTGAGGGTGCCAAACAATCCAATCGCCAAGAAGATGAAGGCGCGGTGGCGCAATTGACTGATGCCGGCTGCCAGCAGCAGGAACAAGGGGATGGAGGTCCAGATCAGGGTTTGCGGATCGAATGCGGGTTGCTTTAAGCTGGCCAGCAGCTCCAGCGCGAATGGAATGGCAAAAACCACTGCCAGGTAAAAGAATTTCGAGAGCATCTTGCGGTAGAAGAACAATCCCAGGCAAAACATCGCTCCGTAGACGATCCAGATCCCCGCCTCGATGTTGGCCGGGATGGTGGAGGTGGCGTTCAAGAAGGCTGTGACCAACCCGGTTACGTCTGCCCAGGTGGGAGCAGCCAGGAGGGGCTGGTGCGCGGTCAAACTGCCTGATTTGATATGGGGGATCAGCCAGGGCAGCCACAGCAGCAGGACAGCGACCTGTGATTTGATCCAGGTTCCCAACCGGGGGGCGCGCAGGGCAGGTTTGGTTCTGTCCTTCCCGATCTTTTGAGTGAGCATCAGACCAAATACGAACAGGTTGACTGTGATAAAGAAAATTACTGCCATATTATGGCTGAGCAGGGTGGCGGCTGAGAAGAGCACGAAGATCACCCAGGCCAGGTCCACGCTGATGCCGCCCCTGGGGATGCGCAGGGCGCGCAGGAGCCATTGCTGCCAGCGCGGCAGGTAGATGGTTTCGTCATCAACCTCGATATCGGTTTTGTTTTCCGGCTGCGGTTGCTTGCGATTGCGCCAGGCCCGCCAGAGCGCCTTGAATTGTGCGCCGAAAGGCTTTTCGGCATTGGGGTCAACCAACAGCCGGGTCAGCGCGCTGAGCGCGACGGCCGTGTTGAAGGTGAGCAAGGTGTAAATGCTCGTGTCTTGCGCGAAGAACACGTGGAAAGGCGACACAGCCAGAATCACGGCTGCTGCCAGCCCCATCACCGGGCCGGACAGACGTTTGCCGATGAGGTAAATGATCGGAATCGTGAGCGCGCTGAAGAGCACCGAGAAGAAGCGTGCGTAATAGGGGTCGGTACCGTTGATCGCCGTCCAGATGTGGAATAGATAGTAATAAAGCGGAGGCTGGCCGTTTATCCGCCCCGCCCACGGGATGATTTCAGCGAAGCTGTGGCCGGCAATCCACAGATTGACGGTCTCTTCCAGTGCCATCCCTTTAAAGGAAAGCATCAAAGCACGAATAAATGCTCCCACCAGGGTGATGACCAGTACAAGCCAGGGTGCGAATTCCTCTATATCAGGTTCTTCGTTCATGCCAGTTGTGATTCACTTTCCAAATAGTGGAATGAATAGATCCTTCACCGAAATACTACCACGAATCGCCAAGACTGATTATTTCACTTATTTGGGTAAATGGATAGCGATTGAAGTTCCCCATTTTATCCAAATTGCATCTCTACTGGATGCCTGGACCGTAGATATGCCAGTGCATGTGCGGGGTCACACCCGGGGCGGAAGCGTTGGCGCGGACGTAGAATCCGGTTTGGTCCAGGCCCAGTTGGCGCGCGGTTTCCTGGATGGCGCGCATCATCGAGGTGAGCAGCGCTCCATCCAGCGCGGCGGGGTCAAGCAGGGAGGGTAAATGAGCCTTGGGGATGACCACCACGTGGATCTCAGCCTGCGGCTTGGGGTGGCGGAAGGCCAGCACCCGTTCATCTTCCCACACTTTTTCCACCTCCACCTTGCCCGAGAGGACATCCTCACAGTACCAGTCTCTATGTGCCATGGATGATTCATCCATAGTTATTGCGGAGATGGTTTGCTTACCTGGCAAGGATCACGGTATAAGCGTAATTTGCTTCATAATCCAGCAGAGGACTGGAATCGGTTACCCTGGCAGGGGATGGATCGAACGCTTTGCCATCAAATTCTGCCTGAGTGATCCTCAATCCGGTTCCTTCCAGCAGGAGCAGCAGGTCGGCGGGGGTATAACAGCGGATCGATTGGCGTCGGGTGCTCGCGGGGTCGTCCACGGGTTCCCATTCGTCAATCCAGCGTCCCAACACCGCGTCAAAGTAGGAGCGCTCGGTCATATCCACCGAACCGGGGATTTCGGGCAGCTTGTCCAGCGACTGGGCGGTGCCGGCAGTACGGATGGGGCCAAAGGGGTGATACACGTCCATGATCACCACGCCTGCGGGGGAGAGCCATTCAGATGCGATCCGTTTTAGCAGGCGGCGTTGGTCATCATCCGTGCCCATGCCAAATGCTTCGAACAGGCAGACTGCGTCGAATTTTCCGGGGACAGCCGCGGTGAGAAAATCACCATGGATCGGGGTCATGCGGGGAGTTTTCTCAGACACTTTTTTTAGCAGGCTGTAGTTCTTTTCACTGATGTCAACTGCTGTAATGTCATATCCGGCGGCAGCCAAAAAGCCTGCCGTCTCGCCGGTGCCGGCGCCAAGTTCGAGGAGGTTTTTGGGAGGCTTGCCGACGTACTTTTCCACCTGCGCCAGCCGGGGAGCCAGGTTTTCACCTTCGTACCAACTCTCTCCCCACCAGTCAGCGGCGCTGTCGTAGAACTCCTTCACCCAGGAGCGATCGTTCACTTGTTGTGTCATTGTATTTCTCCGTTATTTGATTTTATTTATTTTACTTCATCCAGCAGCTTGCGTTCACC
>CAYWCH010000127.1:4930-5381 GCA_964456715.1 uncultured Anaerolinea sp.
GCCTGCGGATTTCGGTGGCGTCCTGGGTCACTTCGAGGGTGCCGAGGAACTTGCCCTGCGGGTCGCGCACCGCATAGTAGCGGATGTGGATGAAGCGGCTGTCTTCACCCTTGGTCTGGAGCCAGAACTCGGCGCTGTCGCGGGAGCCGGCGCGGAAGTCCTCAAGGATCTTGAAGACGATCTGCACGCTCTCGGGAGCGTGGCAGTTGAGTACGTTACGCCCGATGATATCGGGGGTGCGCTCGAAGACGCGGTTCTTGCCGCCGGAATAGAAGCGCACATCGTTGCCCTCGTCTACAAAAGTTACATCCACTGGCAGATGGGTCAAGATCAACGTGATTTGCTCCAGTGTCATGGAACCCACTTGCATTGGCATGTATTTATCCATTTGTTGGGGGCTGTTTGCTTCGGTCATAAAGATCCTCCAATAAGATTAATTGCTTGTCGCCAA
>CAYWCH010000127.1:5391-7191 GCA_964456715.1 uncultured Anaerolinea sp.
GTCACGTCCACGGGCAGGTGGGTGAAGATGCCGGTGATCTGCTCGGGAGTCAGCGCGCCGATCTGCAGGGGAATGCGATTGTCAGTTGAGTTGGTCATGGGAACCTCTGATTGAAATGAACGTTCGTTAATATCCACTAATTTAGTGGATATTATCATGATTTGAAAAATTGTACATACTTGGTTGAGGATAGAGTAAATTTCCAGAGTTCCCTTGACAAAGTGTTAACAAAGTTGTACAGTAATCCTGTACAGATTGGAGAAAAATGACCATACAGACCACTTATACCCAGGCCCGCGATGGACTGGCCAAGCTGCTCGACCAGGTGACCCACGACCGCGAGGTGGTGGTGATCCAACGCCGTGGTGAAGAAGAAGTAGCCATGATCGCTTCTTCTGAACTGGAAAGCCTTATGGAAACGGCTTATCTGCTGCGCTCTCCCGCCAATGCCGAACGGCTGCTTTCCGCGCTCGGGCGGGCATTGAAAGAGGAGGGCCAACCCTTTACTGCCGATGAGCTGAAGCGCGAGGTTGGGCTTGAGTAAGAAGCTCCGCACGGCTGTATTCCAGCCGGAGTTCATTGAAGATTTGCGCTACTGGGTGGAGACCGACCGGAAACTGGCACTGCGCGCCTTTGATTTGATCGAAGCCATCCTTCGCGACCCCTTCGATGGGATTGGCAAACCGGAACCGCTCAAATACTTCACCCCCGGAGCTTGGTCACGCCGCCTGACCCAGGAGCACCGTATCGTGTACCTCGTGCGAGATAATCGGATCGATTTCCTGCAGGCGCGCTATCATTATTGATCGCGATGGTCACCCGACTATACCGAAACATATTTTTCCGATTCTCTACTCTCGAAATTCATACTTTTCTCACCGCATCCAACGCCGCCACCCCGCGCTCACCTGCGTCGCCGGTTGTGAAGTCTTTGAGCGAGTACAGGTAGTACATGAAGCCGTCTTTGCCATACTTCTTCTCCGCACCGTTGATGTGGCTTTCCTCCGCCGCGGCATTGACCACCCGACCAATGAACAGGGTGGAGATGCCCTGACCGGAGAGGTCGGTGTGCGAGTGATAGGTACACTCCAGCGACATAAAGGCTTCTTTGATCCGCGGTGTGTGGATGCACCTGGCAGGCTCCGCTGTGAATCCGCCGGCCGCGATCTCGTCCGTATCGGCTTCGTTGTGGACGATGGTCTGGTAGCAAGCGTCAAAATAAGCCTCGCTCAAAAAGTTGATGCAAAATTCCCGGGTACGCAGGATGTTGGCGTGGGTGTGCATGTGGTTGAGCAGGGGAGTGATGGCGAAATAGCCGCCGCTGTCGCCGGTGAACGAACTCCACGACTGGAAACAGGCATTGGGCTGACCGTTTTCCTTCAGCGTGGTGATAACGAACAGCGCGTGCGGGATGCCCAGTGCCATCTCGTAATGCGAGAACAGCCTGAACTCGCCCGGCCAGCGGTCCTGGAAGTTATCGGGTTTAACGTCGCCAATTTCGATCTTCATGGTCCCTCCCTGGAATCTCTGTAATCATTATAAGTAAATGTCATTGGTTGGCACTATACAAAACCGCTTCCTTAACAGAAAGCGGTTTTCCTGATCAGAGTTCCTTCCAGTACGCCCTGAATTTCCATCGGATCGTAGTTTTCTTTTCTCTTTTGAGATATTCGATCGTTTTCTTGCCAAAAATAAACCCGTAGGTTTTCACAATGTGTTCGATCGTTCCATAGTCCTGATCCGAGAAAATATCTTGAAATTTAAATTGATACTCTTCGATAAAAACCCGATCCACCGCAG
>CAYWCH010000128.1:0-7171 GCA_964456715.1 uncultured Anaerolinea sp.
ACATGCGGCCCTGTCAAGGCCGAGATCGCGGGTTCGAACCCCGTCGCTCCCGCCAGAACGTTGGCTCTGAAATGATGTTCATTTCAGAGCCATTTTCTTTGATTCTCTAAGTGCGGAAAAATGTATTTTCTGATCATACCGGAGACTCTATCGGAGTAATTCACCAACCTCTAGCCCGACGATGTTTACGAATATGATAAGCTGTTCCCCTTCATGCTGAAGCTAGAACCTCCCGGGCAATGAGCTTGACTAAAGCAATCCTGGGGTTTTCCTTTCCTGTCAGTTTTCCTTTTATCCAGTTATAATGCCCGGAAGAATAAATACTTGGAGAATGCCAATATGAAAATCTATATTACAGGGATCAGTGGTTTTCTAAGCATCAATCTGGTTCGTTATCTTCTCGCTCATGGATACACGGATATTTCCGGTATCGATCTGGTGGATTTTGATTATCCCGAACGGGACAAAATCACTTTCCTCCAGGGTGATATTCGCAACAAGGAAGACCTAAAAAAGAGCATGATAGATGCCGATGTGATCATTCATACTGCCGCTGCTTTACCGCTCTATTCGCCCGAGGATATCTATACAACAGACATCGTTGGCACTCGTAACGTACTTGACCAGGCGATCGCGTATGGTGCCAAGCGATTCATCCACATATCAAGCACATCGGTTTACGGTGTACCCGATCATCATCCCCTTTTCGAAACTGATAAAGTGGAAGGGGTTGGTCCTTACGGAGAAGCCAAGGTAAAAGCCGAAGAAATTTGCTGTGAATTTCGTGAGAAAGGGCTGGTTGTTCCGATTCTCCGTCCAAAGTCATTTGTCGGTCCTGAAAGATTGGGTGTTTTTGCCATTTTCTATGAATGGGCCAGCGACGGGAAGGGCTTCCCGATGATCGGCTCCGGAAAGAACCGTTACCAGTTGCTGGATGTGGAAGATCTTTGCCAGGCAATCTTATCTTGTATTACTTCGAGCAAAGAAAAAGCCAATGATACTTTTAACATCGGAGCAGCCGAGTATACGACCATGCGTGAAGATTACCAGGCTGTTCTGGACAGGGCTGGCTTTGGCAAGCGTATCGTTCCCTTCCCTGTTAAACCCGTTATCCTCGCTCTACGCATTCTTGAAGCGCTCAAATTATCGCCCCTCTATCCCTGGATATACGAAACCGCTTCCAAAGACTCATTTGTTTCGATCGAGAAGGCACAAAAAGCACTTGGCTACAAACCTCAATTCTCAAATAAACAGGCAATGATCCGAAATTACGAATGGTATTTGAAAAACAAGGAGAATCTCAAAGGAGAATCCGGGGTGTCGCACCGGTTACCCTGGAAACAAAAAGCTTTGAAGCTTCTGAAGGTTTTCTTCTAAGTGATAAAACCCCGGTCCTTTTTGAACCGGGGTTTTCTATACTTATTTCATTTCGACGCCGTGATATTCCTTCAAGATGGATATCGTTCTATCGATTTCCTTCTTCTTCTCAGCGCCATTCCATCCAAGGATTTTTCCAGCGACATCTACGAATTCTTCGATCACCGCCCGATTTACTCTGCCCAGCCAGGCCAACGTGGATCGACGAATCAGCACATCGTCCAGGTGAACAGCCTTCTCGGTTTCCACAAGATATTCCAACTCGCCCACTTGCCAATCGTTGGTTGATTTGAGCGATTTCTCACCGGTTGATTTAACTTTCTTTGCGATCACTTCACAGAGTGTGCCATATCGCCCAAAAAGAATGGCAACGATCTGTTTGGAGACACCTGTCTTTTTTGAGACGGTATCGATATAGGCTTGTTTTTCTTCATCAGACTTCGGATAATTTTTGCCGCCACCGATACCAAGCATGTCAGTGCTCTTCGAATGAGTTCCACCGAGGTGCTGCATCGACTTGTCAGCAACCTGCTCTGAAAACGCCCGATAACTGGTCCATTTGCCGCCTACAAGGCTGTAAACCGGTATTCCATCGATTACGTCCTCTTTGATGGTGTGGTCGCGTGAGATCTGACCTGTGGTTTTTGCTTTCATATATTCCAGCGGCCGGACTCCGGTGAATTTGAACACAATATTTTCCGGTTTGATCTGCATGGTTGGGAAAACCCGGTTGACCAGATCGATGAAGTACTTTTCCTCATCAGGAGTACAACGGGCCGAATCCGCATCGTCAATGGGTAGATCGGAAGTACCAATGATCAATTTGTCATAGAACGGGAAGATCAAAACAATCCGGCCATCTTTATTCTCAAAGAAGATCTCTGTATCATTGATTGCTTTTCGCAGTGCGGGGTGCTCAAGGACCAGATGCGACCCCTTGGTTCCACCGATATATTTATCATTGATCCCCATTGATTTGTTGACGGGATCGATCCACGGACCGGCCGCGTTGATCACAATTTTTGCTTTAACAGAGTATTCCTTGCCTGTAAGTTCGTCCATTAATGCCACAAGGCCGTTCTTGAAGCCAGTGGCTGAAACGTAATTCAATGCTCTGGCATGGGGGCCTTCAGACTCACCGTCAAGCACCAGTTCCATCGAATATCGCTCAGGCGAAAGTATCTGGCCGTCAAAATACTGCGCGATATATTGGATATCCGGATTCATATCCGGGAACATCTCAATGGATTTCTTTCTGCCATAGAACTGATGCGTTGGCACTGTCTTCTGTTTCCGCGTGAATGAATCGTACATCATCAAACCGAATTTAATGACGAAAGCACCCCGTTCAGAGGGTTTGTCGAGCCAATTCAGGAACTTCAAAGGGGCATTGAGCAATCCGGACCAGAATTTGAATATGGGAATGGTCGTTGGCAATGCCTTGACGATGTGCGGAGCATTCAAGATCATGCGATTGCGTTCATGGACAGCTTCCTGTACCAAACGGAATTCGCCGTTTTCCAGGTAACGGATCCCACCATGTGCCATATGCGATGAAGCAGCCGAAGCTCCTGAACAGAAATCTCCACGATCCACCAGCAGAACATCGACCCCGTTTAACGCCAGATCTCGAAACGTTCCTATGCCGTTGATCCCCGCACCGATGATCAGAACATCGACAGCTTTCATTGTTTCCAAATTCTTGAGGATTTCATTTCTCTGTACCACTTTGTTCTCCTTAATGAGGATAAGCGTTATTCACGATCGATTTTTGCCTGTAAGCCCTGCCCCAGGTCCCGGGATCTTTCGAAAGCAGCAAAGATCGCCCTGGAGATTGCCGTCCTAAATCCCGCCTTTTCCAGATAGTACAATGCTTCAGCCGATGTTCCACCCGGTGAAGTGACATCATTTCTCAGCTTGGCAGGATGTTCATGATTTGATTCATAATACTGCACACTGCCCTTGATCGTTTCTTTCACCAATTGCTCCGAGATTCGTCTCGGCAGTCCCAGGTGAACACCAGCATCGATCATGGCTTCCATGAACAGGAATACATACGCCGGTCCAGTACCCGAAAGAGCCGTTGCCATATCCAGATAATTCTCATCGTCCACGAATACTTCCTCACCAAGGGCTGTCAGCAATTCTTTCGTTAATTCCAATTGATTGGTGGAGACAACATCCGATGCCGTCCACGCGGTGATTCCTTTTGCGATTCTCGCCGGCGTATTGGGCATGGCTCTGACCACTTTATCATGTCCAGAGGTATTGATCAGAGTTTTTATATTGATCCCCGCAATTATCGAAAGGATCAACGCAGATTCCTTGATCTGCCCCTTTATTGGTTTCAGCGCTTGCTGAAATTTTTGTGGTTTGACGGCCAATACAATAATGTCGGCGCCATTTACCGCCTCTGCATTGAGAATAGTACTTTTAACAGCAAACTTTTCCGTCAGCAGCTTGTTTCGAGCCTCATCGGGGCCAGAGATGGTAATATTTTCAGCCTTGCATTTGCCATCTTGAAGCAAAGCAGAAAATATCGCTTCTCCCATTACCCCAGGGCCAATAACAGCGATTTTTTGCCCTTCCAACATAGAACACCTTCCATTTCGAATAATCGTTGATTTTACACTAAACCGTATCTATTTATTGGAAAATCTAATTTTCTCTATCATTATAATGAATTTCGAATTATCATCCTCATTATGGCAGAACCAATCACGCCCAGTTTCTGGATCAAGAACATTCCCGTGTTCGGGCATTATATTCTGGCGCCTATGGACGGATATTCTGATTCGCCTATGCGCAGGATCGCCAAATCCTTCGGTTCTGCATTATGTATAAGTGAATTCCTGAATGCCATTGATATTACCCACGGGCATCCCCATTTTAAAACTCAAAGTTACTTCGATGAAACTGAACGGCCATTTATTTACCAGATCTATGATGATCAACCGGAACGGTTTCTCAAAGCCGCTGTTATCATGGAAGAACGCCGGCCTGATGCCATCGATATCAACCTGGGCTGTTCGGCAAAGAACGTCTCCAACCGCGGTGCGGGAGCCGGATTGCTGCGCTCACCAGAAAAGATCAAGCTGATCGCCTCTTCCCTGGTGAAGAACCTCTCCGTACCCATCACCGCCAAGATCAGGCTGGGTTGGGACGATCACTCTCAAAATTATCTGGATATCGCTCGCCTTCTCGAAGATTACGGAATTTCATTGATCACCGTCCATGCCCGCACTCGTAAACAGGAGTTTACCGGTCAGGCCAGATGGGAAGCCATCGCTGAGGTCAAAAAAGCCGTCAAGATCCCTGTGATTGGTAATGGCACCATTAGTTCCTGGCAGGATGGACAAAAACTGATGTCAGAAACCGGTTGCGATGCGGTGATGATCGGCCGCGCTGCCATCGGTAATCCCTGGATTTTCTGCGCTTCTGACCGTAAACTAGTATCCGATGAAGAATTGTTTTCAGTTCTCTCCCGTCACCTCACCCTGATGGTTGACCTTTACGGTGGCAATATCGCGGTTCCCATGTTTAGAAAACATCTTATCCGTTATCTACATGAACATCCTACAACACCTGATATTCGCCGGCACCTCTTCAATATCGAAAATCCTGATTTTCTTCTTTCAGAGGTTCACGACTTTTTATTTTCGAAGGAGATTTCATGAACATACTGGAAGAGATCATTGATACCCTTCCGGTGGAACCAAAGCCGGTCCGAAAGGTATTGATCGGAATTCATTGGACTGCGGTTTGCAGCGAACATTGCGGTCTGGCATCCACACTGACCGGTGAAAACCTTCCGTTTTCGTATTTGGATAAAGTTGGGAGTTTTCAAAACTATTCTGCCCAGGAATTGGCCCAACTCGCCTTATCTGAAAATCATTACGAATGCAGCATCGGCATGGCTGCGATCAATTCACTACTCTACCCTGATCCCAGGGAACTGCAGGAGTTGAACGCTTACGATTGGATCTATGCCAACTGCCCTGGCAGGGATATCGCAATCGTTGGCCACTTTCCATTTGTGGATAAGGTTCGTTCTCTGGCGCGTAATCTGTGGGTGCTGGAGAAGAACCCGAGACCTGGTGATATCTCCATTGAGGATTCCGCCGAATATCTGGGTAAAGCGCAGATCATTGCCATCACCGGAAGCTCTCTCGTCAATCACTCCTTCTCTGACGTGCTTTCGATGTGCAATCCATCCGCCATGATCATGGTACTGGGTCCTTCAACGCCTTTCTCACCAGTTCTATTCGATCATGGCGTTTCAATTCTCTCCGGGACGATTGTGACCGATGAACAGCAAGCATTGCTTATGATTGAACAGGGTGGGATTTTTTCACAAATTTCAGGTGTCAAACGATGTACGATCTTCAGAAAGGGCATGGAATTATGAGTTCAATTTCTTACTTCGATGAATTGGATATGGCAGTCACGGTTTGTGACTTAAAAGGCACGATACTCTATATGAACCAAAAATCCATACAAACATTTTCCAAAGATGGCGGAGCTTCCCTTATCGGTAAATCGCTGCTGGATTGCCATCCTGAACCCGCCAGGATAAAATTGCTTGACCTGCTTGAAAATCAGTCAAGCAATATCTATACAATTGAGAAGAACGGCATCCACAAGATGATCCACCAGACTCCCTGGTTCGAAAATGGCAAGTGCAAGGGATTGATCGAGTTTTCATTTGAAATTCCACAGGAAATACCAAATTTTATCCGAGGTTGACATGATCATTTATCACATTACTTCAAAGTCAGAATGGAATACTGCTCGCCCAATCGGTGAATATCGCCCGATTAATTTTGCGAAAGAAGGTTTTATCCATTGCTCTTTCAAAGACCAGGTCATGAAAGTGGCAAACAGCTATTATTGGAACAGCAATGATCTGGTACTCTTGAAAATCTCCACCGACCTTGTAACCGCCAGAGTCGTGGAGGAAAATTCCGAAGGCAGTGAGGAGAACTTCCCCCACCTGTATGGTGCCTTGCCGGTGAATGCGGTCATTGCATTTGCAGATATCGCCAAAGATCCAGCTGGGAATTTTGTGTTTCCCTCGCAACTTGGCTGATAGAAAGCACGTAAATAATGAGGAAAGAAGATGAAGCACTTTATTATTGAGATCACTTATACCGCTTCCCTTGAAAAGATCGATGAAACTTTACCATTTCATCGTGAATTTTTGCAGACCGGTTACGACAAAGGCTGGCTGTTGATGTCCGGTCCCCGGACCCCTCGTATAGGCGGAATCGTGATTGCTCGCGCTCCCTCTCTCGTTGATATCGAGGAGTTCTTCAAGAATGACCCTTATCAGTTGAGGGGACAGGCCACTTACCGCTTCATCGAATTCGAACCGGTCAAGAAGGCCCCGGTTATCGAAACCTGGCTTAATTAATTTTTAAAGGAGAAAAAAATGACTACAGGCAATTCTCATTATGAGGAATTTCATGTGGATGGTGATTCGCTGGTCTCCAAGATCAAGGAGCTCATTCACGAAGGTAACGTCAGACGCATCATCATCAAGGACGAGAAAGGCAACACCTACATCGAAATCCCATTGACCATTGGTCTGGTCGGCGTCGTGCTGATCCCCGTATGGGCTGCGGTTGGCGCCATCGCTGCGCTGGCTGCCAACTTTACCATTGGCGTCGAACGCGCTGAATAAAACTCAACGACGATTTGAGTCTCTCGTGGTAGAATAACTCGTTGTTGTCCCTGTAGCGCAATGGATAGCGTGCCGGCCTCCGAAGCCGTCGGTGTGGGTTCGAATCCCACC
>CAYWCH010000129.1:0-7156 GCA_964456715.1 uncultured Anaerolinea sp.
GAGGAAACCGTAGAACTCTGCCGTCTTGCTATGCGGAGTCAATTGGCTGACCATGGTGCGGCTGACCGCCTGCACACCCGACAGCGAGAATCCGGCGATGCCGCCGATCACATAGAAGGCTGTCATCGATTTGAAGATGTAAAGACCCACAATCGCAACGATCAGGATGACCAGGGAGTAAAGCAGCGATTCTTTGCTGCTTTTCTTGTGCGAGATCTTGCCGAACAGGTAAGCACCGGCTGCACCGGCAATCTGCAAAATGATGATGAGGATGATCAACTGCGCGGTCTTCATACCGTAGAGGATACCGCCAATCAAGGCCGCGTTGTCCATCAACATCATGATACCGTCGTTATAGATCAGGAATGCCACGGCATATTTCATGAATTCCTTGTATTTCTTGACGTCGCGGAAGGAGGCTCTCAGCGATTTGAAGGCGTGGCTGATGGTCGTTTCACCGGCAGGGAGTTTCTCCGGTTCGCTCAGTTGGCGTACCCGCAGGAACATGGGGATGGAGGAAACCAGGTAGAAGAGGGCTGTGATGATGAACGCAATGCGGATCATCATCGGATCGCTGTTGGTCAACTGGATGGGAACGAGCACGATCAACAGGCAGGCGATGCCACCCAGCATGCCCAGCGCCCACCCCTTGCCCGACACGTCACCGATGGTCTCGGGCGTCGAGACGTCCACAAGCAGCGCATCGTAGAATACCTGCGCAGCGCGGTATCCTATCTCGGCCAGGATGAAGAACAACATGCCGAGAAAAACATCCCCGGCTTTAACGAAGAAGAGCAGGCCGGTAAAAACGATCGACAGGGCGGTGAAGAAGAACAGGAACTTCTTCTTTGAACGTGAAAAATCGGCAATCGTGCCCATCACCGGTGAGGTAATGGCCACAATGATGGCGGCAATACCGACCGCGTAGTTCCACAGCGTCGGCCCGTGTACTTTTCCGACGACCACATTCGAGAAATATGAGGAGTAAACCGCCAAAAGAACCACAGCCGCGTAGGCTGAATTGCCAAAATCATAGAAATACCAGGCGTGTCGTGCCCGTTTATTCTGCAGAGAGTTGGTCATTGCCTGTTCCATAAGTTTTCCTCCATGCCGTTAATTTTGGGGATAATCTATAACCAAATGATACTCTTTTTTTAACACCATTGCTCAGTTTTCGATTCAATGAAATGATTGACTACAATCAATGATTGTCGTCATTAGGATAATTACAATGTTTGCTTTATAATCAGACAGAATTGCCGAATACCATTGAAGCCATCACGGATACCGTCAATTCACCGAAATCCCCACCCGGAAGGAACCAAAAAATGGATCACACCATTAAACAGACCGCTGCAAAGCCGGTCGGTGAGCATCGCAGTCGCGGCTATTTGATCTACCTGATCATTTTCATGGGTCTGGTGGCGTTGATGGACCAGTACCTCTCCACTGTGAAGACCACCGCCCTGCCTTACATTTTGAAAGAATACAATTTAACAGGCACCGAGTTCTCCTACCTGGAAGGTGTGTTCTTCATCGCGACCTTCTTCATCTTCTTATTGAACGGGCTGTTCCTGATGCTGCTATTTGGATTGTCGGCTGCAGGTATTCTGCTTTTCAGCAAAACGATCTACTGGTTCATGATCTTTTATACCGTGGCCATTTTTTCGACGGTTTCCAACATGTGGTCGATTCCCATCAGCGAAGAAAGCCCGAGTGAGAAGCGCGGCAAATACGTGTCGCTGGTCTACATCATCGGGTTGATCCCGCTGCAGGCCATCCTCCCCACCCTCTTCATCGATAAACTGCACCTGAGTTGGAAGTGGATGTACGGCGCCATGAGCCTGTTCCTTATCCCGCTGCTGATCATGTGGTTGTTCATGAAGGAATCCCACCGCTACGAGATCATCCGTCAGGAGCGCAAGGACGGCATCCGCAAGAATCACCTGTTCGGCATCGGCGTCATCAACAAAACCGATATCCGCTACATCATCATCTCGGCATCCATCTGGCTTTGCTGGCTGATCTACCAGTTCTTCTATTACTGGCTGGGCACGTACTTCATGACGATCAAGGGATACACCCTGGCGCAGTGGAACACCCTGCTTTTATTCGCGCTGTTGGCAGCCATCGGGGCCGGCATCCTCAGCGGCACGATCATGGATAAACTCGGACGCAAACCCACGCTGATCATCGGCTACCTGGGGCTGTCCGCATCACTGGTGACTCTGGCGTTCAGCCAGGGGTTCATGCTGCCGGTGGCCACGGTGCTGGTGGGCTTTTTCACCGCCTTCACCTACACCTGGATCGTGGTGTACATCCCCGAGATCTTCCCCACCGAGCGGCGAGGCGCCTGCACCGGCTGGACGACGACGATCGCCCGGATTTCGTACGTGGTTGGACCCTTCCTGGTGGGCTGGCTGCTCAGCCTGTTCCCGGATATGAAGTGGTTCTGGGTGATCGCTGCCGGCATCGTGCTGCTGCCCATCGCCATCATCCTCATCTTCAACCCCACCGAGACCAAGATCAAAGACCTGGACACGATCGAAGAGACAAGATAATTGTTACTAGTTTACTGGAACAAAACCCAGGTTGGTAATTTAAAATGCAGATTCCCGGTTTCTTGCGAAACCGGGAATAATTTTATTTATCCAATTCTTAATTTGTGATGTTAATTGTCTGAATGAACGAAATGATGCACGTCAGCGATGGGGTAAACACATCGGGCGATGCAGCATCGAGTTTGGCGACCATGGCCGGGTAATAAGCATCGATATCCGCCTGAGAGGCCGTGCCGGGGTCGGGCATGGGGAGTCCATCAGCCGGCACTGCCGGATCATCCGGTGATGCCTGTAGGAACGGAGCAGTGACCGGGAAGGTCGCGGTGATCCAATAAGCGCCATCGCTGGTGATCCCCTGGTATGTATAAACGAGATCTTTATTGTTCACCGGCACATAGTATTGGGCATATTCGGTGAAGTAACCGATCCCGCTGCCATTCTGAAAATCGATGATGCTCGCGCGAGCCCGGAAGGCCTGTGCCGCACCTGAAACATAGACAAAGGGCAGCGATCCGGTGGCAGGGATGGATTGATCGTTGAGGATCGTCTGCAGTTTGGCCATTTGACCGCTGATGAAATTGTTCTCGTCCATGGCCAGGAACTCAGCCACCGGGTACACCTTCACTTCGGGTTTCCACCATTTGTCTGTCAGCGGATAGCCGTCGATGGTGATGAAGCGATATTCGGGGTAAGCGCCAAAATAGGGGCTTTCATCGCCGGGATCGTGCGCGGCCTTGATTATACCGGTGGCGCCGGTTCCCAGGCAGGCGGGGACGACCATGTACACGCCGCCCAGGTTGGTTTCATATCCGCTCATCTGGGTTGGCGTCTCGGGGGTGGCGGTGATGATGATGACCGGTGCGGTCTCCTGCGGCGGCTGGACTACCGGAACCGTGGCCTCGGTGGCAGGGGTGTTCCAATTGATTGTAAATGGCAGGGTGCACGAAGCGAGGAAAAATAACGCAAGAATAGGGATAATCGCTCTTTTCATGGGTCAATCTCCTGAAAAACGGTTGAATACTCGTATATAGTTTAGCGCGAAATTGGTGAAAATCTACATAACAAATCGTAGGGGGGAAAAGTGTTACCCATGTGGTTGCACAATACTTCCCTCGCCCCTTACTCCCCTCTCCCATTCCAATAGGTTTCTTGAATCTAAATGAGTTTACTTGATGGAATGGGAGAGGGGTCGGAGGAGAGGGTAATTTATCATTTCAGAGGTGCACTTCAAATACTTAAGGAATTAATCCTCCCAAGACACTTAATCTATTAAAATGAGGCCCACTTTCAATGAACGGACCATAGTTTCCAGGCAATGCAAAGAAGGTGTAAACACCTCATCTGGAGCTGAATTTAACTCTTCATTTACTTTAAAAATATATGGCCACCAGTCCTCTTCCCTGCCGCTGAATGAGAAATGCGGTAAATTTTCATCCGGATGAAGCACGGTTGGGTCAATGGCAGAAACAGGAAAGTTGGGATAGTTGATCGGAAAAATGGCGGTTACCCAGTAAAGACCGTCATCAGTCAACCCCTGGTAGGTATAGATCAAATCTGAATTATTGATCGAAACATATTCCTCACCAAATTGAGCCAAATAGAAGATACCTTTTCCATTTTCAAAATCAAGGATATTTCCTCTGGCCCCAGTGAGTTCGATTTGGCCAGTTATCGGAACGAACGGGTAATGAGCACCCACCGGGAGTTTTTGGTTTAGAAGCAAGTATTGCAGCATGATCACTTGGTCACCCAGTTGTGCTGCATCAGTATCTTCGTAATAGTTGCCTGCATATCCGGCAATACGAAAGACATCAATTTGAGCAGGCCAGTTTGTCCCGGTTAATGGATAGTTTTCGAAAACTACTTTACGATGTGAATAGCATTTTTCTGCTTTACAAGTTTTATCGCCATGGACATCGCTCGAGTCCCAAACAATGACCGGTTCAACTGGCAAACAATCAGGCACAACCATTGATATGCCATCATCACTGAAGGCTTTTCCGGTAAATTCAGGGGCTGCTGTGGCCGTCTGGCCTGGCAATGATACTTGTGTACTTACTGCTGGTGTACCACTCGTAATAGCCTGTGGGGTGACATTCGCTTTGTTTTCTTTATTGGCGGCTGAACATCCAAAAAGCGTCAATGAAAATATTATGATCATCCCCGTGAGAAGAAGTCGTTTGCGCATGGCATTACCCTCCTTTTTCATAAATGCAGTGGCTACGAGCAATATAAATTATAAACCTTTGTATTTCTTTGATATTTATCCATCTCACCCCAACCTAAAAACATTGGGGCGCAGCGACGCTGCGCCCCTACCGCATAACCGTTTTGAATTAAAATTCCGATTGGGTCGCCCAGGGATAGATCTCTGTGCCCCTGGCCGCGGCGCGGATGGCCGGGTCGTCGGAGTAGAATCCGCGGCTCTCTGGGGGGAGCAGTAGACTGATGTTTCGCATGATGGTATGCCCCACCTCGTCCAGCTCTTCACGGCTGGGACGGCGGGCATTGCTGAAGCTGAATGGTCCAAAGGGTTTGCCGAAGCGAACGTGTACCTTTGGTTTTTCCCCGTTCTTCACCTTCTGGAAATACCCCACCAGGCCGTCGAGCCCAACGGGGAGGATGCGGGCGTTGGTCTTCCAGGCCAAAAAAGCTGTGCCCGGGCGGGCCGGACGCAGCACGGTGGCCCAACTGCCGCCTTCGGGGAAGATGCCCAATACACCCTTTTGTTTGAGAACTTCTTCAGAGGAGAGCAACGTCTCGCGTGAGCCGGTGCCACGGTAAGTGGGGATGACGCCGAAGAGCTTCGAGATCCAGCTCACTGTGGGAGGAGCGTTTGGCGTCTGCGCGCCGCCGACGAATTCAAGCGGCCACGGTGAGGCTTGGATCACGGCCAGCGGGTCGAGGAAATTGAAATGATTGGCAACCACCAATAAAGGGCCACTGTCGGGGATGTTCTCCCTGCCTTCGATCTCGAAATCGGCAGTGGCGGCGAACACCAGCGCGATGCTGTTCTTGAGAATGCGGCGGATCAACCGCCGGCGGGGGTATCTGATTTTATAGGCCATAAGCGTGATTATATATGGAAATCAAAATTCGGCAATATGACATTTGACGGAATTAATTATCAAAAATATGATAATGGTAATTTTCGTAAATGGCATAAAATTGTAAATTAGCAAAGGAAATATTATGTCCCTCTCCACCCCCACCCTGCTCTGGTTGTTCCCGATCGCCTTCATGCTGCACGACTTTGAGGAGCTGATCGGCTTCGAGCCGTGGCTCAAGCGTCACGGCAGCGAGATCAAAGCCAGACTGGAGGGGCGCCTGCCCGGCTTCGCGATGAAGCAGATCAACACGATCCTAGGCAAGACCACCGCGGAGTTTGCCGTGCCGGTGCTGCTCATCTTCCTGCTGACGGTCATCTCCACCTTCCTGGCTGTGGAATATCACAGCTACGGCTTCTTCCTGGCGGCGAGCGCCTGTTTCGTGCTGCACGGCCTGATGCACATCGGGCAGGCTGTCGCGTTGCGGCGTTACGTCCCCGCCCTGGGAACTTCGCTGCTCATTGCGCTGCCTTACGGCGCGCTGCTGTATGAACGCTTGTTCAGCGAGGGCATCGCCCGCTGGCCGGGGATATTGCTGTATGCCCTGGTCGGGTTGATCGCCATCCTGCCGTTGATCATGGCGATGCCTGGCTGGGAGAAAAAATTAATGTTCGGTTGCATTGATTTACACACAAAGAGCTCGAGGGTTATACTGACTACCAGAAAAGGTTAAATTTGCCTGATCCCGTATATCTGGTGACTCATTCCCAGGCAGACCCTGGTCTGCCCGGCAAGACTTTAAAAAAAGGGGTAAAACATGCGCAAAATAACCGTTCTGTGGCGATATATCTCGTACGCTGTGATTCTCACCCTTTCAATTTCCCTGGCTGGCTGCTCTTCAGTCACTTCAACCGCGGGTCAGACTTCCGCACCCATCAACACCCCCACCCCGCCGACTGCGGCGAAGGTCTCGCTCGGATACTACACCGGCGATGACGCTTCCTACACGGCGCTGCAGCTCTACGCAGAGTACATCAATGCCGTCTCGGTGGACGTTTACACGGTGGACGTTGAGGGCGAGATCACCGGCAGCGACCCGAACGATGTGGTCAGTTTCGCCGGCGATCACAACATTGACGCGTATGCCTGCGTGAGCAATTACAACGATGCCGAAGGAGTGTGGGGTTTTGACGCGGACCTGGCCGAAGCCGCCCTGGTGACTCACAGAGATACGCTCATCCCGGCGCTGGTCGCGCTGGCCGCGGACGGCGGCTATGACGGCGTCAATATCGACTTCGAGGGCATCGCCTACAGCGACGACCTGGATTCCGTGCGGGCGCAGTTCAGCAGCTTCATCCATGACCTGGCGGCAGCGCTGCACGCCAAAGACCTCAAGCTCATCATCAGCGTGCCGGCCAAGACGGGAGAATATCCGAACGACAGCTGGTCGTATCCGTTCGACCTGGCCGCGCTGGGCGTGGATGCCGATTACCTGCAGCTCATGACCTACGACGAGCACGGTCCGAGCTGGAGCGACGCGGGTCCGAT